>JALOMP010000029.1 GCA_025455365.1 Chitinophagaceae bacterium
TCAAAGCAGGCCGGGTGTTATCATGACAATATACTCGGCAAACCTCCCGCCAACCCCTTTACCCGCTTCATTCGTGATGCTTTCGTTAAATATACCCATTTGATATTGTCTTTCTCTGAGAGGGCATCGATATCCAGCAGGGTTTCCCATACCGGCTGCCCGGCGAGATATGCCTGTTTGGGCGAACGCCGCCAGATACCACGCACATGGTCTTTATCGCGCCAGAAATTATAAATGTGTTCGCCCCGGATAGCCGGCGCCGCGATGCGGTTATTGCTGTTGAGGATCTCCAGCGACTTGCTGTAGATTTTGTCGTAGATGGGCAATGCCTTCAGTCGGGCTTCAGTCTTCCCATTCAGGGTTTCCACGAAAGCCAGGGCCTTTGGATCGTCTACGTTTTCAAGCCACAGGTAGGGATCCGATTGTGCGGGGACGGTTTCAATTACCATAAAAAGACATGAAAGGGTAGCAATGATGTATTTCATACAGAATAAATATAATCAATGCGCTGACTCAACAGATTCTTCAAAGCAGGCCGGGTGTTATCATGACAATATACTCGGCAAACCTCCCGCCAACCCCTTTACCCGCTTCATTCGTGATGCTTTCGTTAAATATACCCATCCCTGAGATTCCTGCTTCCCCTCCTGCTCTGTACCGTCTCTGCTTCCGCACAGCAGACGACCCTGATCAATAATGTGCAGATTTTTAACGGCAAGGACGAAAGGACCGTCAATGGGCATGTACTGGTAGTAGACAACCTCATCAGCAAGGTCTCCACCACCCCGATCCCGGTGAACAAAAGCGCCCAGACCACCATCATTGACGGCAAAGGGAAATTCCTGATGCCGGGATTGATTGACGCGCACACACACCTGATGATGGAATCCCTATCGATGCAGGCGCTGATGGTTTCCGATATTGAATTCATCACCGTGGCGGCCGTGAAGTCCGCCGAGCGTGATCTGATGCAGGGTTTCACTACTTTCCGGGACCTTGCGGGTCCAACATTTGGCGTGAAGCGCGCCATTGATATGGGCATGATCCCCGGGCCGCGCATCTATCCGTCCGGAGCGATGATCTCCCAGACAGCAGGTCATGGTGATTTCCTGATGCCCACGGATGTTCCCCGCGCGCCGGATGCACCCCTGGCCTACGCGGAGAAACATAATATCGGCATCATCGCGGATGGCCCGGATGAAGTACTGAAACGTGCGCGCGAGCAATTACGACTCGGCGCCACGCAAATCAAACTGGCCGCCGGGGGTGGCGTATCTTCCAATTATGATCCACTGGATGTAGCTCAATACTCAGAAGAAGAATTTAGAGCCGCCGTACTCGCAGCCGAGAACTGGGGCACCTACGTGACGGTGCATGCCTACACGCCCCGGGCCGTACAGATGGCTTTGCGTGCCGGCGTACAGTGCATCGACCATGGACAACTCATTGACGATGCCACGGCCCGTATGATCGCGGAGAAAAAAGCCTGGCTTTCGTTGCAGCCCTTCGTGGATGATGGTACATCCGCCTTTGCACCCGGATCGGCCAATTATATCAAACAGCAACAAATGCGTCGGGGACCGGATTCCGCATTCATCCTCGCCAAAAAGCATAAAATCAAAACCGCTGTCGGTACCGATATCCTGTTTGACGCATCCGTTGCCGCGCAACGCGGAAAAGAACTGACCAAACTGCTCCGCTGGTATACACCTTTTGAAATCCTGCGCATGGTCACTTCGGTCAATGCCGAACTCTTGCGAATGAGCGGCCCGCGCAACCCTTACCCGAATAAGCTGGGGGTGATAGAAGAAGGCGCTTATGCCGACCTGCTGCTGGTGGAGGGCAACCCACTGCAGGACCTGAAGCTGTTGGAAAAACCCCAGGAAAACCTGCTGTTGATCATGAAGAACGGTGTCGTCCATAAAAATATCCTGTCAAAGTAAACAAACCATTACCCGGCAGGCGTGACGCAGTCCCGGCAATGGTAGCACGCAGCCCGGGACGGCATAATGGTCAAATAAACACAGATGTTTATGATGGCAATGAATAATAAAGTGATCATCAACGATGTCCCTTACAGCCTCGAAGAAATCGAACGGGAATGCTGGCGACTGATCTACCATGGGGCACTCAGCAGCAAGAACCCGATGCACTACATGAATGTGGCAACCCATAGCGCGGATGGCATCGGCCTCCGTACGGTTGTGCTCCGCAAGGCTGATCCCGATCTTCGTATCATTCGCTTTCACACGGACGCCCGCAGCGCCAAATTCAGGGAGATGCAGGCCAACCCAGGTGTATCCCTGCTGCTCTATGACAACCCGGAGAAAACGCAACTGCGCATGACGGGATTCGCCACACTCCATACCCACGACCCGATCGCCGAAGACTGCTGGCAGAAAACGGTATTGTATAGCCGAAGATGTTACCTGTCTACCAGCCCGCCTTCCACCATCACACCGGTGCCGTCCAGCGGCTTGCCGGAGCATTTCCAGGACAGCATGCCCACCGAGGAAGAGAGCCTGGCCGGCCGCGATAACTTTGCCGTCGTCCAGGTAAAAGTTCATGCGCTCGACTGGCTGAACCTGAATGCCCACGGGCACCGCCGCGCCCGTTTCAGGTATGGTGCAGACGGAACCCTGGTGGAAAAGCACTGGCTGATCCCCTGATTCAGGATTAGGATTTCTCCTTCCGATATCCCCACTACTAAAATCCAACTTCCTCTATCCCACTTCTAAAATCTAACTTCTAAAATCTCACTTCCTATATCTCACTTCCCTTGCCTGGTCATGTCACCCATTACTTTTTCCATAATCCGCACTTTGGCCCAGCGCGGGACTGTCCACAAGCCGAAGACCAGGGTCTTGGTCAGCCTTCCCGGGAACACCGTGGAACCCCTTCCCAGAGCGCGCAGGATCGGCGCCGCGATATCCTCCGGCTTCATGGCCGAGCGCATATGCACCCGCGCGCGTTGACCAAACCCGCTCTCTACGGGTCCGGGCGCGGCGGACAACACATCCACGCCCAGGGGTTTTAACTCCCGGAAAAGTCCTTCCGCCAGCGACTGTACATATGCTTTGGTAGCAGCATAATGCGCTGCGTTCGGTACGCCCTGGAATGCTACGATTGAACTCAACAGGACGATGCCACCCCTTTTACGATCGGCAAACGTCCTGCTGAAATGATGCGTGAGCTGCAGGGTGGACATGCAATTGAGTTGCAACATATTCTGCTCGAGGTTGATATCAGCATTCCGGAACAACCCGGATGTTCCATAGCCAGCCGCGTGGACAAACAAACCGATATCCAGGTCGCGCACGAAAGCGGTCAGGGATAGTACGCCTTCCATTAAAGAGAGATCCGCGGCATGTACCAACGTGTCATTTCGATACGTTTCACGATAATGGTCCGCGAGGCTGTCCAATGCTTGTTGATTACGTGCGCAGATGACCAGGTTAAATCCGGCAGCCGCCAGGACGTCTGCGATACATTTCCCGATACCGGACGAAGCACCCGTAACGATGGCCCAGGGTCCGTAGCGTGTAAAAAGGCGATCGCGTTCTGACTCGGATAATCGCATAACCGACATTTTTTACAAAACTATCAATTCATGGAAAACCCGGACGATAACAAATGTTTAGTCTTTGTGGGCAGGCTTGCTTTTCAACCGGCTTAAATGCACGGGTGTGATGCCCAGGTAGGAAGCGATCATGTGCTGCGGCACACGGTTGTGGATATTGGGAAAAACCTCGGTAATCCCGTCATACCGCTCTTTTGGCGTGCGTGCATAGAGATTTTTGATACGGTTATCCTGGTAGATGAAATAAAACTCGGCAATCAGCCGGCCCAGTTTCTGACCCTCTTCCATGTGCCGGTATCCCCATTCGATGGCTTCCCTTGGAAGCATGATGGTGACGGTTTCATCCAGTGCCTGCAAGGTATAGAGAGAAGGTTGCTGCAGGATATAACTGGAATAGTCCGCGATGAATTGGTTTTCGAGCGCGAAGTGAATCGTATGTTCCACACCGTCGTTATCGATAACGGTTACCCGAACAAGACCTTTCACAATGAAAAAAACCTGTTGAGGCACCTGACCGGGCCTTCTCAGGATCTCCGAACGATGAAAGGTTCTCTCCGAGACCCGCGAGAGGAACTCTTCCAGCTCCCCATCGGAGATCCTGATCATTTGCCTCATGACCTGGCTGATCTTGTCCATGGAATTATCCATCGCCCCAAATATAGGCAAAGACGATCCCGAACAACGGTCCTGTTCAATGATAAAAAACGGACGCCCACAGCAGATCGCCGGACGCAGAATGGTTTCTAACTTTCAGGATTTTGAAGAAAACGCATGCTCCTCGGCCACATGGCCTTTGGCGTCAAAACGTTTCCAGGAGAGGAGTTTCCCCTGCGCGCTATAATAGCGCCATTCGCCAAAGGGTCGGCCGTGCCTGTACGTGCCCACGCCTTTGATATTGCCTTCCTTGAAAATCTCCCACATACCTTCCCGGAGGCCGTTCAGGTAAAGTCCGGTTTCATAAACGGAGCCATCCTGCTTCCAGGACGTGTAGGTACCGTGCAGCAATCCTTCGGCGAACGGAGGATGGTAGCGATTATCCCCCTGCTGTGCGTTCAGTTCTGTCAATTTTTCGATGGCTTCCGGCGCATAGGGTTTGTGGCTGACCTGCTGGCTCAACAGCAGGGAACTGCTGGCCTGCACCTGGTGGCCAAAAATATGGCGGGCATTATAGTGGAGAGCGGCTTCCGTTGGAGGCAGCTGGGATAAAGTATAGTATCGTGATTTCGGCTGGCGGCGGATTTCATCCTTCAACGCCTGCAGCTTGCGCGCGTTGAAATGATATTCAAAACGTGGATTTCCGTTGGGGTACCAAACCTTCCAGGTTCCGTCGGCCAGGCTGTTCTCAAGCCTGCCGGAATCACAACGCTGCCGGTTGGAATACCAGCTGGCCCAGTCGCCATGCAGCCTGCTCTTCCGGTAATTGCCTACATACACGGTATCGCCCTTATCGTTCACGCGAACAACCACCCCGTTCACCGGGTTCCCGGTAGGGCGTGCGGATGGCAGGAGCAGCAGCCCGGAGAGGGTTACTCCACAAATCAACAGGTATTTGGCAAGCATGATAGGTGGCCGGCAACGTTTGACCTCGGTACCGGCCAGTAATTACAAAGGTATACTCCTTTTTGTTTATCCATACGGCTTGTTTACGGTAAATTCATTCCGCAGCTTTGGGCTAATTTCAAGAACTTCACCACCTTAACTTATAAGCATATGGTTCGTTCCTTCCACCTGGTTGTTTTTCTGGCCTTTACGATGTCTTTGGGCCTGTCCTGTGGGTCATCCAAAGAAACAAGCTCTGAAAATAAGAACTTTATAGCTCCGGGCTATATCAAAAAGGATTACCAGAAAATTCTGGTCCTGGCACACGTAGACCCGGACATTTTCCGCAAAAGGATCGAACGGAATGTCATTGAAGAATTCAAGGAACATAAATACAAGGTTGAAGGGTCCCTGGAATTCTTTAAACCCGAGATGCTGACCGACTCACTCGCCCTTAGGGACGAAATTCTAAAAAGGGGATTTGATGCGGCCATCGTGCTTACCTACCTGGGGGAGATGACCGGCACGCGCGACACCTACAATTATAACGGTAATGTATACACGGTTTTCTACGGCGCCTACCCGGTGTTTGACCTGGATACCAAAGCCACCAAGACGTATTATTTCCAGGCCGACTTCTTCACGCTGCAGGGCAAAGGCACACAGTGGAGGTCTGGCGTGAGTGCCAAGGGCGGACAGGATGCCGACCGGGCATTCAGCGATATGGGCTATATGCTGCGTCGCAAAATGCAGGATGATAAAATCCTGTAAGAACCCTGTAAACGGGGCATCGCATGTTACAAAGATCCACCATCCAGCTGCTGCGATTCCCTTTTTCGATCTTCCTGACCCCTGTGTATTTTTTTGCGCTCAGCCAGGTTCCGGATATCGATTGGCCAAGGGCATCGCTGGTTTTCTTCCTGCTGCACCTGCTGGTGTATCCAGCCAGTAATGGCTACAATTCCTATATGGACAGGGATGCATCGCCCGTGGGAGGCATTGCCCATCCCCTTCAACCCACGCGGGAACTGTTTTACGTGACGATGGGGATGGACCTTATGGCGATCCTGCTCAGCCTGCTCATCAGCCCCTGGTTCTGCGGGGCGATCCTGGCCTATATACTGGCTTCCCGCGCCTACAGCTACCGGGGCATCCGGCTGAAACGCTACCCGATCCTGGGCTACCTGACCGTCATCTTCTTCCAGGGTGGGCTGACATACTGGATGGTTTATCATGGCTGTTCCACCTCCCTGTCGGCACCCGCCTCCCTGCTCCCCGTTGTGACCGCCTGCCTCCTGATCGGCGGCTTCTATCCGCTGACCCAGGTCTACCAACACTCGGAGGACCTTGCCGACGGAGTTCTGACGATCAGCGCGCGATTGGGATACCGGGGCACTTTCATTTTTTGCGGGGTCATGTATACCCTGGCCATGGGACTTATGGGCTATTATTTCTGGACGTTAAACAAAATGCGCGATTTTTTCATCGTGGCAACCTTGCTCATGCCTGTAGCGTTATACTTTGTAACATGGGCACGCAAGGTGTGGCGCGATGAGCAGCAGGCGAATTTTAACAATACCATGCGGATGAATATCGTAGCTTCCTTGTGCACATCCGTTGCCTTTCTCTTTTTATTAACCTGGAGATATTTTGAGTAAGATCCTGTCCGTTGCCACCGCTGTTCCTCCCTACCGCCACCAGCAGGAGGATATCCTGCGTTTCATGCAGGACGTATACGCACTGCCGGCTGAGGAACAACGAAAGCTTCGCTATCTCTACCGACAGAGCGGGATCGATATCCGTTATTCCGTGATACCCGACTACAGCCGGGAGATCGGCGACTGGAAATTCTATCCTCCCACGGAAGCGGTGGAACCCTTTCCGTCCCTGGAACTACGGATGGAGTGGTACCGCAAATACGCCCCCTTGCTATCCGTAGACGCGATCCGCCGTTGCCTGGATCATCGCATCCGGGAAGAAGAAATCACACACCTCATTACGGTCAGTTGCACGGGGATGAGCGCACCGGGTCTCGACCTGCAGGTGATGGAACATATGGACCTGCCGCGGCATATCTTTCGCACGTCCATCAACTTTATGGGTTGTTATGCGGCGATCCATGCGATGCGCATGGGCGATATGATCTGCAAGACCGAACCAGGCGCGAAAGTTCTCGTGGTATGCACCGAACTATGTACCCTGCATTTCCAGCGGGATTCCACCATCGACCACATGGCTTCGGCGATGTTGTTCAGCGACGGGGCGGCGGCCTTCCTCATGACCCCGGACCACCATCCCGGCCGCGGCCTTCATATCGATAATTTCTACGCCGAAGTGGTGCCAAAGGGAAAGTCGGATATGGCCTGGGAAATCTCGTCCACCGGTTTCCAGATGACCCTCAGTGGCTACGTGCCGGACCTGATTGCTGAAGACATCGAACCCCTGGTTCAAAGGGCCCTGGAAAAAAACAACTGGAGTAAGGAGGAAATAACCCACTGGTGCATTCACCCCGGCGGCCGGAAAATCCTGGATGTAGTAGGGAAAAGCCTCCATCTGGATGCGGAGGCCCTCGCCCCGAGTTACCAGGTGCTGCGGCATTTCGGCAATATGTCCAGTCCCACCATCCTCTTTGTGATGAAAGATATGCTGCACCAGATGAACAACCAGCGCAGCAATAAAATGCTGGGTGTTGCCTTTGGTCCCGGGTTGACGATGGAAACCTTTATGGCATCGCTAACCCCCCTATAACATTACCGGCATAACCGGACTGTTTTTCATATGACCCTTCAAAACACACAGGCCGCATACCGGGTATCACAAAGCCTGAAACAGCGATCTTACCAGCCGGAACTGTTGGACCAGCCGGGTATCCCCTTCGCGGACATCCGGCGGAATATGTATGAACTGGACACCATCAACACCCTGCTCGGCGGTCATGATATAACGATCCGGGGTATCCGAAAAATCGCCGGGGAAGCCAGGGAACTGCATGTATGCGAAATCGGTTGTGGTGGCGGGGACAACCTGAGGGCCGTTCATCGATGGGCGGAAAAAAGAGGCATCAGGATTAGGGCTACGGGTATTGATATTAAACCGGAGTGCACCCGGTATGCACGTGAACGGAACCCTGACATCGCCGAAGCGGACTGGATCACGGCCGATTACCGCCATGCACATTTGCCTGAAAAGCCGGACATCATTTTTTCATCGCTGTTCTGTCATCATTTCAACGATACCGGCGTTGCTGAGATCTTCCGCTGGAGCGCTGAAAACAGTCGCCTTGGATTTTTCATGAACGATCTTCAACGCCACCCCCTGGCTTACCATTCGATTGGCTTGCTAACAAGATTGTTCTCTAAATCATACCTCGTTAAAAATGATGCACCCCTGAGTGTTGCACGTGGCTTCTCCCGGGACGAATTGAGGCAGATCCTGGATGCCGGATTGAAAAACCTGGATGTCAAAACCGACATTGAATGGGCATGGGCCTTTCGCTGGCTGCTGACCTGCCGTCACCCAAAAGCCCTTGAACCCTAAAATGCCGATGGGGGTTCCGGGATCATCGCATAAATTTGTGGCGGTCCTGCTTTTTGAAAATTCTACTATCGGTAATCTTTTTTACGTACCCCCACAGATCAACGAAGCATGCCAGAACCGCCACTTCCTAGTTCCGACATATTTATCGCCGGTGGAGGCCTTGCAGGACTTGCCCTGAGCATCCAACTGGCCCGTTCAGGCTTCAGGGTGATCCTGGCAGAGAAAGAGCGCTATCCCTTCCACCGCGTCTGCGGTGAATACATCAGCATGGAATCCTGGCCATTCCTAGAACGGCTGGGCCTTCCTGTCTCTTCCATGGGTCTCCCGAAAATCAGCCAGCTCACGGTAACGGGACCGAATGGACGAAAAATCGAACACCACCTGCCGCTGGGTGGCTTTGGAATCAGTCGGTACACCCTGGATCAACAACTCGCAGCCATCGCCCGCGATGCCGGGGTCACCGTATTGGAAGAAACCCGGGTGGTGGATATCCTGTCGTTTCCGGAAAACCCGCCATCGCCAAACCTCCGGTCCCAGGAGGTTGCTATCCCTCATGGATTCCGTCATGCAACGGATATCTCGTTGACGCAGGTTCTCACCAACGCGGGCACTTACCAGGCGCGTGTGGCGGTAGGCAGTTTTGGCAAACGATCCAACCTGGACATCCGCTGGAAACGACCCCACGCTGGGCATAAAACAGGACCGTTGCACAACTATATCGGGGTTAAATATCATATTGAGTATGATTTCCCCAGGGATCATATCGCCCTGCATAATTTCAGCAATGGTTATTGCGGAATCTCGGCGGTGGAAGGAAATAAGTATTGCTTATGCTACCTGACTACAGCAGAGAACCTGCGGCGCTGCAACAATTCCATCAAATCCATGGAAGCGTCCATACTCAGCGTCAATCCCTACCTGCGGGATATTTTCGCAAACGCGAAGTTTCTCTGGACGGAACCGGTGACCATTTCACAGGTAAGTTTCGCGCGCAAGGAACTGATCCGCGACCATACCCTTTTCTGCGGCGACGCCGCCGGCATGATCACACCGCTTTGCGGCAACGGCATGAGTATGGCCCTTCATGGTTCCAAAATACTCGCCTCATTGCTGGAGTCCTTTTTAACAGGCAGGCTTACCCGCGAACAATTGGAAAAGAAATATACAACGGAATGGACGGCGACTTTTGCGGGAAGGCTGCGTGCGGGTCGGATGATCCAGTCGATATTTGGAAGGCCCCTGGCCACAAACCTGTTCATCGGTGCGATGAAACCATTTCCGGCGCTGGTTGGAAGGCTGATTCAAAGTACGCACGGAAAACCATTCTAGTTTACGCCAGCCAATACCCGCCCCGTTGCAAAGCCTGCTCGAATGTCTGGGTGATATTGGCTTTGCCGATCGCGAACATCAGTCGCGAGGATTTCAGCTCCTCCAACACCTGTGTACTCCGCACTTCGGAAAGAATCAGCTTCGTGCCCCGGTGTGTGGATTCCTTTTGCAGTTCTTCCAGTGTTTTAATGCCTGTTGCGTCGATAATAGGCACATGACGCATCCGGATGACAAGCACTTTCGGCGGATTCTCAATCAGCTTGAGGGCATCCTTGAATTTATGGGTGGCCCCGAAGAAAAAGGGTCCCGATATTTCAAAGACTTCCATGCCTTTGGGTATGTTGAAATTCGATACGGCCTCATCATCCGTAAGACTGCCCTCCTCGTCTGCATCAAACGACAGCTGGCTCACGTTGCTTGACTTGATCATCTTTCGCATGAACAGGAAAGCAGCCAGGATCATGCCTATTTCGATCGCCACCGTCAGGTCTATAAACACCGTCAGCAAAAAAGTGGTCAGCAATACCGCCACATCACTCCGGGGACCTTTGAACACGGACACAAAACTTTCCCATTCACTCATGTTGTAGGCAACGATCACCAGGATGCCGGCCAGGGTGGCCATTGGGATCAGCACCGCCCATTTTCCGACAAACAACATGATAAGCAGCAAGACCAACGCGTGGGTGATGCCCGCGATCGGTGTGCGTCCCCCATTTTTCACGTTTGTTGCCGTACGGGCGATGGCGCCGGTAGCAGGGATGCCACCGAAGAGGGAAGAAAAAATATTAGCCGTACCCTGCGCCACCAACTCCATATTGGACCGATGGCTGCTCCCGATCATTCCGTCTGCCACCACCGCAGAAAGCAGCGATTCGATGCCACCCAACAGTGCAATGGTAAAAGCCGGTTGCACCAGTTGTCGTATCGTGGAAAAGTCCACGTTGGGGATTTCCGGTAAGGGGATGCTGGCTTTGATCTCGCCGAACTTTGAACCGATGGTTTCCACCGGCAGATGGAGTACCTGTACTACAGCCGTGGTGAGGATGATGGCCACCAGGGATCCGGGAACCTTATGGGTAACCCTGGGCCACCAAATGGTGATGAGTACCGTGGCAACGGCCAGCAGGGTGGCTTCCAGGTTGATGTCCTGAAAATGCTGCGCGTACACCTTCCATTTGTCGAGAAAATCCGCTGGCACGGTTTCAATTTGCAGGCCGAAGAAATCCCTGACCTGCGAAGAAAAGATGATCAGGGCGATCCCGCTGGTGAAGCCGATAATCAGGGGATGGGGTATGAACTTAATCACGGAGCCTAACCGCGCCAAACCCATGACGATGAGCATGAGCCCGGCAAGGAAAGTAGCGATCACCAGTCCTCCCACACCGTGCGCCTGCACGATGCCGTACACGATCACGATGAAAGCGCCGGTGGGACCACCAATCTGTACCTTGCTGCCTCCCAGGAATGAAATGATGAATCCAGCGATGATCGCCGTGATCAGTCCCTTCTCCGGGGATACCCCGGACGCAATCGCAAATGCTATCGCCAAAGGCAGCGCTACGACACCCACAATCAGTCCGGACATCAGGTCCCTGTAGAACTGCTGCTTCGTATAACCTTTGATGGTGTCAAATAGCTTGGGTCTCAGCATGGGATATACTCAATCTTTACGCACGAAGGATTTCAATTCGAAACGCATCAGGAAGCCGATTTGCGTACGTATTTGGTCAGGATCACAATGGTCTGGTCGTTGATCTTACCCTCCACCTGGTCCGTATTTCCTGGCACCAACCTGATCTTGCGGACCACCGTACCTGCCGGCGCCCTGAAACTGGTACCCTTCACGTTAAGGGATTCCGTCAGCACCACCGTATCGCCTGCTTCCAGTTCCTTTCCATAACAGTCTTTATGTACATCTTTCAACTGGAAAGGATCCATGGCCCAGTCCACAACCGCCTCATCGGGTTCTACGGACGACAAAATCTCCTCCGCCCAGCCCTGTTCTTTCCGCGCGTACAACAGCCGATAACTGAGGGCCTGTACACTGGGTTCCGCACTCCATATGCTGCCTGCCAGGAAATGAAGGGGCTGGTCCATGGCATTGTTTTCAATAATGGCGTTACAGCCGGCACAGAGCGCCACTTCATGTTCGATGGCATCGTGGTTCTTAGGGCTAACGGCATAGGCGACGCTTGCTTTTCCTTCCGCACAAAGTTCACAGAGGCCATTGCATCGCTCGACTAATTTAGGATCCATGTGTGGGTTTTAATGGTTCAATATGCATCAGACTTTAATCCAGAATTTCAACAGGGTATCCATATCTGTTCCTACGATATGGTAGGCAGGGGGCATCTCGTCCTCAAGGCTGTGGAAAGTGGCTACACGCGTACCCGTCGGTTTCAGTTGCAACTGCTTATACAGGTACCGGTTGTAGTAATGGTAGAGTTCCGAGGAGTAGTCGATGGAATCATCAATCTTCTCCGTTCCGGAAAGATTTTCATAAAAGGGATTGTAGACATAGAAATTATCGTAGTGCCCGAAATTCAATTGCGTGAAGTTCCGGTTGATGAAGGTGACATTTTCAAGGCCAAGGCTAGCCAGGGCATGACTGGCAACATGGAAGAGCGACTCCCGCTGTTCGACGCCAAAGAATTGCACTTCCGGCCTGTGATATCCTGCCGCCAGGCAAAACTTTCCTGCACCACTGCCAATGTCCAGTATCCTGATGCCCGCTTCTGAAGCCAGGAAAGCCGCTGCCTTTCGGGCCACCGCCAAAGGAGTCCAGTGCCTGGAAGACAGTTTCTGGATATTCCCCGGATATATCCTGTTGAATTGAATATCAGACTGAAAATACATATCCTGCATCAGCAGAACGTTCCTGTTGGCCATCCGGATATCGCCTTAATTAATATTTATTGATTTTCAGGGAGCTCTTCAAATGATAGTCACTGGACACGATCAGACCTTTACGGCTGCCAGGATTTGAAGGAATAATCAATGCTATCCATCCCCTTCCCTCCGGATCCTGCAGGAGCTTATGCTTGTCCTGCCCGGCCAGTTTCTCATTAATCTCGATAACCTTACCGTCCACGGGCATGTGAACGTCGATCTGGTAGTCGTGATAGTGGATGGTTGCGATGGAATCGCCCTGTTTTTTGGCTCCGAGGGCCTGGTGGAAGTTAATTTGCTGGATATCCTTGAACCCGGTTAGCTTGAACGCGCATATCCCCGAATAGGCAACCATGCCCTGGAAATCAATCCATTCATGGTCATTTGTATAATAAATCTCCTTCTCCTGCCTGAGGTCTGATTTCATGCCGCAAATGTACGGCAAGAATGTTCCTGCTTCTGTAAACC
Organism: Chitinophagaceae bacterium; assembly: GCA_025455365.1. Taxonomy (GTDB): domain Bacteria; phylum Bacteroidota; class Bacteroidia; order Chitinophagales; family Chitinophagaceae; genus Pollutibacter. The sequence goes on from JALOMP010000029.1 coordinate 13,346, forward strand.
ATATCACGGTTAAAAGTGATAAAAGTCATATTCGAACTGTACATTCGCAGGATATGAGCATCCGTGGCTTATTTCCGATCGATGCGTGGGAATTTAAAACAGATTCCGTTTTCTCACACCTCAGCGAATCCGACACCAAAACGCTTTTCGCCCATAAATCAGAAATCCATTTTAAGAAGGGAGAAGTTATTTTTAAGGAAGGGACCGTACCATCCGGGATTTACTTTATCCTCGAAGGAAAGGTCAAGAAATTTAAAGTGGACAATACCGGCAGGGAGCATATCATCTATGTGGCCAATACCGGTGAACTGATCGGGTACCATGCTGTACTGGCGGAAGACCGTTACCCGGATTCAGCAGCCACCCTCGAATCGTCAAGGATCCTGTTCATTCCGAAAGAGGATTTCCTGGAAACCATATCAAAGTCGGAATTACTCAGCCGACGGCTGTTGAAAACCCTCAGCCATGAATTCGCCGTATTGATCAACGGCATTTCACTGCTCGCCCGTCGTTCCGTAAAAGAAAGACTGGCATTGCAATTGATCATTTTGCGTGAAAAGTATAAAGAAGGCCTTGCCGAAGGACAGGATGTGGAGATCAATATCAGTCGCGAAGACCTCGCCAATATGGTAGGCACGGCCAGGGAGAACGTGATCAGGCTCCTCGGCGAATTCAAGGATGAAGGCATCCTGACAACCGCGGGCCGGAAAATTATTGTCAGGGATGTGCTGCGATTGGTGGAAATTGCGAAGTAATTCATAGTTCATAGTTCATAGTTCATAGTTCATAGTTCATAGTTCATAGTTCATAGTTCATGGTTCATAGTTCATAGTTCATAGTTCACGGTTCATATTCAGACGACATTTTTGTATTGACAAATGACTTCAGACCAACGAATCAAGACTACGCTCGTAATGGGTGCTTCGGACAATCCCGCACGCTACAGCTACCTGGCCGTTCACCGATTGCGCGGATATGGTTTCCCGGTAAGGGCCATTGGCCGGAAAAAAGTGACGGTGGCGGACGTGGAGGTGCATACGGAGCAGGTTCCCTGGAAGGATATTGATACCATCACCCTTTACTTAAACCCTCTACACCAGGAGCCCTACTACGATTATTTCATGTCGCTTAAACCACGCCGGATCATCTTCAATCCCGGAACGGAAAACCCGGAGCTGGAAATGCTGGCCTCAGAAGCCGGGATCGACTGCATCGAAGCCTGCACCCTGGTTATGCTCGGAACGGGGCAGTACGACTGATCGCTCAGTCAAGCGCATCTGCAAGCCCACCATCGTAATGCACTATTTTTTTGCCTTCCCGGCTACACCGATGAGTGGTATTTCCCAGCATGAATAGCCGGCTTCGCCAGAAAAAAGTATCGCCATTACCGGGCAGGGTGGATTTAACGGATACTTCATGCATTATACGGTTGAAATTTCACTGGAATTGGGTAAATTAGACAAACCCATTTGATCATGCATACTTCATTCGATTCCACGATGAAAGATCATGGTCCGCGCAAATCGCTCTGGCGCCGCTTCAACGGCGACGGCCTCGGCCTCCCCATCAAGGATGCCGTGGAAGAAGCTATCCGCAAGGAGTCGGCCGCGGGCCATCGCTTAAAGGTTTGCATCGGCACCGATTCACAGGTAAGGGGTCCCGAAACCGAATTTGCAACCGTGATTGTGTTCCTGCGCGAAGGTCGCGGCGGATTCATGTTCATCCACAACGAAAAAAGCTACCACCGCTATTCCATCAAGGAACGCATGCTGGTGGAAGTGGCCAAGAGCATCGAGATCGCGTACGAGCTTTGCGACCTGTTCACGGTTTATGATGTGGACATGGAGGTCCATGCCGACATCAACACCAACCCTTCCTTCAAGAGCAACGAAGCGCTCCGCGAAGCGATGGGTTATATCCTCGGTATGGGGTTCGCGTTTAAAGCCAAACCGGAGGCTTTTGCCAGCAGCAGTTGCGCGAATAAAATCGTCAACTAAACCGCAGGCGGCAGGAAAAATCCGATTGCGGATGCAGAAGCAGGATTCACCTGGAAACGGGAGGGGTTTGTATCCCCTGTAAAGAACGATGATGCACAAATGGCGTCATCCGGAAGCCATCCATCCGCCATTATGTTTTTCCAGTTTTTTCACGGGCATACGCCTGGTTCATCTCCCCAATTAAACGAAGCAGGGCTTCCCTGCCCATCCATTTCTCGCTGCTGGTCACAAAATGCGGTGGCAGTTCGGCCCAGGATTTCTTCATTTCCTCCAGGAACGCTTTTACATTCTGCGAAACCACGCGCTGGGTTTCCTTATCTGCCTTGGTGAAGACCAGGCAGAACGGCACCTGCCATTCGCCCAATTGAGCGATGAAATCAATATCCATTTTCTGCGGCCGGTGCCGGGCATCAACCAGCAGGAACAACAGGCCCAGGCTCTCCCGCTTCCGGATATACTCCTCGATCATGGCAGACCACTTCCTTCGCTGGGATGCAGATACTTTCGCGAAACCGTAACCGGGTAGATCTACCAGGTACCAGGGCATATCGCTTCCCTCAATGGAAAAATGATTGATCAGCTGCGTCTTCCCGGGTGCCGAAGAGGTTTTGGCCAGGTTCTTCTGGCCGGTGATCATGTTGATCAGCGAACTCTTTCCCACATTGCTCCGTCCCAGGAACGCATATTCCGGCCGGTCCGGCTTGGGGCACTGTGCCAGGCTTGGGCTGCTGATGAGGTATTCTGCCTTTTTGATCACCATAGAGGGCAAAGGTAGGGGAAAGGGTGTAGGGGATGGGGTGTAGGGGATAGGGTGTAGGGAGTAGGGGGTAGGGAGGTGGGAGGTGGGAGGGGGGGGGTGGGAGGTGGGGGGTGGGAGGTGGGGGGTCGGGGGGCGGGGGGGGGGGGGTGGGAGCCCCTACCCCCTATTCCCTAACTTTGCCCCCGCATGACTGAATTCGCCCACGACAAAGTAGTCCCCTACCAGGCATCTACCAAAGGAAAGAAGGAACAGGTGGCGGAGATGTTTGACGACATCGCCCCGAAGTATGATTTCCTGAACCGCTTCCTGAGCGCTGGCATTGACGTCGGCTGGCGCAAGAAAGCCCTGCGACAGCTGCTCCCCTATCGCCCTAAAAATATCCTGGACGTAGCCACCGGTACGGCCGATGTGGCGATCCTTGCGGCACGAATCTTGCAACCGGAACGGATCGTAGGGATCGACATCAGTGAGGGTATGCTGGAACTGGGGCGAAAAAAACTGTTAAAAGAGGGACTGACCCCCTTGATTGAGCTGCAAACCGGTGATAGTGAGGCAATAAAGTTTCCGGACGCCTCGTTTGATGCGGTGACCGTGGCCTTTGGCGTGCGGAACTTTGAGAACCTGGAAAAAGGCCTGCGCGAAATCCGCCGGGTGCTGAAACCGGGAGGCCGTTTGATCGTTTTGGAATTCTCTAAACCAACAGTACCAGGCATACAACAACTCTACAATCTGTACATGAGGATGGTAGCTCCCGGGATGGGACAATTGTTTTCCAAAAACCGCGACGCCTACCAGTACCTCAGCAATTCCGTTGAAAAATTCCCGGAAGGCAGGGCTTTCACAGATATCCTTCAGCTGACCGGGTACAAGGACACCACATGCAAAAAATTGAGTTTCGGCGTTTGCAGCATTTACGGCGGTACCGCGTAGGGTTGGTTTTGGTTCTGTCAATTTTCTTCGCAGAGGGGCTTCATGCCCAGTACCGCGACTATCTCAACCTGCCCAACCACGATGAGAAACCCTATTACTTCGGCATCGTACTGGGTTTTAATACCTCGCATTACAACCTCACGCACCATCCCTATTTCCTGGAGCGCGACACGATCCAGGTTGTGGAATCCCAGAACAGCGGACGCGTGCACCTGGGCATTCTCGTAAACTGGCAAGCCACGCCGCGATGGGATGTCCGTTTTTATCCGCTGAACCTGATCTTTTCCGAAAAGAAATTCCGCTATACGCAATCGATCCCCAACCCAGGGGAAAGCGAACTGGAGCAAATACAGAAAGTGGAATCCGTGACCCTGAGCTTTCCGCTGCAGGTTCGCCTCAAGAGCGACCGCATCAACAATTTCCGCGTCTATACCCTGGCCGGTGTGAAATACGATTTCGACCTCGCCAGCAATTCCGGCGCCCGAAATGCCGAGAACATCGTGAAGGTTAAAAAATCAGATTTTGGCGTGGAGGCGGGTATCGGCTTCCAGTTCTTTTTCAGGTATTTCATCCTCTCCCCGGAAATCAAGATGAGCTATGGCCTCACCAACGTGCACGACCGCGACGAAAGCCTCAAGTATTCCAACGTGATCGACAAGATGCATTCGCGGATGATCCTGTTTTCCCTGCATTTCGAAGGAGGTGGATTGGGCTTTTAGTCATTGTAACGACTCTTCCACTCAACCCGAAGCATGGTTACAAGCATGTACAGACATGAATTCAGACACAGGAGATCACATACCGCGGCCCATGGACTTGCACGAATGCTCAGGCAACGCGGTGCACAGGATCTGGCAAATTAATTCCAGCTTTCACTAAATGATGCTAGCAGACGTCGGATCCACCGTCTTCTGCAGATCACCCGCAGCGACTCACAAGCCAACCCCTTCCTTCAGCGCCGCGTAGTATTTTTTGAAATTGAAGGAATATAATTGCGGCGCACGAATTGCGGCGCCGACTTTCTTCTCGTTCAGCCGGATCAAAAAATCATAGCCGGTTACGATCTTGTGGAAATTACGCCGGTCAAGGGGGATGCCCAGAATGACTTCGAACAGTCTGTGCAATTCCCCCAGCGTAAATTTTTCAGGCAATAACTGGCCGACGGGCTGGTAGCGTATCTCCCGGCGCAGGGTTTCAAGTGCTCGTACGATCATGTGGTTATGATCGAACAGCAAACGGGGCAGGTCATGCACATCCCACCAGGCACAGGCTTCCGTAAAGGCATCAGGCTTCGGCTGCGCCCGTTCCCCGTTCACCAACGCGTAGTAACCGATGGAAACGGTTCGGGACAACAGGTCCAGGTCTTCGAGGGATTCGCCCAGGGCCCGCTCAAGGTATTCCCGGGTCTGCTGTGCAGAATAATAAGCGTATCGATCCAGTTCTCCAAAGACCTGGAACTGCTGCAGGAACACGCCCTTCAGCCCTGTCCGCTCTTCCACCGTCCGCGTTACGGCATCCTTTAAGGACTCATCCACGCGTATCCGTCCACCGGGCAGACTGTATTTGTCCGTATGCTTCCATTTCAATAATAAAACCTCCATCCGCCCCTCCCGGAACGCGAAAATCACGATATCCAGCGCAACTTCTTTCAGGACGTTTTCCAGGTATTCCCGTATCATGCCGTCCCAAAAATAGCATGAAAATAATCACAGTGCGTATTTTTTACGCACAAGATCAAAAAAAGCTTATCTTGACATCTTCAATCGCCCCACGCACATGGAAACAGTCAAACGATCCGCCATGCAGAAGATAACACCGATCCTTCTGTTCTTCTCATTGGTGTGCACTCGCCAGGGTCTCGCACAGGTACCGGAAGAAAACAGGTTTGAAAAAGTGGTGCTCACGCAGAACCTGAACGAACCCCTGGAACTGGCCATCCTGCCGGATGAACGTGTCATCTTCATCGAGCGGCACGGTGCGGTAAAAATGTACGATCCTAAAACGCGCAAGACGATCCTCATCGCTACGATCCCCGTGAGCACGAAATACAATGCGGGCCCGGACGGCGTGCAGCAGGAAGCGGAAGACGGGCTGCTGGGATTGGGCGTAGACCCGTCCTTTCCCACCAAACCCTGGATCTATCTATATTATTCTCCCATGGGCAAAGAGCCCAAAAACATCCTCGCCCGATTTACATTTACCGGTAACAAACTGGACCTCGCTTCGAAAAAGGTAATCCTCGAAGTGCCCGTCCAGCGCGATCAATGCTGCCATACGGGCGGCTCGATCGATTGGGACGCGGCGGGGAATCTGTACCTATCCACCGGCGACAATACCAGTCCGCGGGAGTCCGACGGCTATGCGCCGATCGATCAAAGGCCGGGACGCAGTCCTTTTGACGCGCAGAAATCATCTTCGAACACCAACGATCTGCGCGGTAAAATCATTCGCATACATCCCGAAGCGAACGGCGGCTATACGATACCGGAAGGAAACCTTTTTCCCAGGGGTACCGAAAAAACCCGGCCCGAGATTTTCACGATGGGACATCGCAATCCGTATCGCATCGCCGTAGATCGCAAAACGGGATTTTTGTATTGGGGCGATGTGGGTCCGGATTCCGGCAAAGATTCAACGGGGCTAGGCCCCACGGCCGAGGATGAGTTCAACCAGGCACAGAACGCCGGCAATTACGGATGGCCCTATTTCGTGGGCGATAACAAACCCTACTGGTATTATGATTTCGCCACCAAACAATCGGGTGAAAAATTTGATCCGCAAAAACCCCTCAACCGTTCACCCAACAATACCGGGCTCATCGAACTGCCACCGGCACGCAAGGCGATGATATGGTACCCGGCCGCTGAATCGCAGCGCTTCCCGCTGTTGGGAAGCGGCGGACGCAGCGCGATGGCAGGTCCTGTCTACCACATGGATGAATTCGCCAAAGCCAAACGCCCATTCCCGGCGTATTACAACAACAAGTGGTTTATCTATGAATGGATGCGCGACTGGATCATCGCGGTGACGATGGACGCGCAGGGCAAATATGTCAGGATGGAACGCTTCCTGCCAAACCTATCGCTGGAACACCCGATCGACATGGCATTTGGACCAAACGGCGACCTTTATATCCTGGAATACGGACAGGGCTGGTTCATGGCCAATCCTGAATCAAAATTGGTGCGCATTGAATACAACGCCGGCAACCGCAAGCCGGTCGTGAAAGCTTCTGCCAACAAGCTCGCCGGCGCATTGCCGCTGACGGTTCAGTTTTCCACGGAAGGCACCCTGGATCATGATCGTGACTCACTGACGTATACCTGGAAAATTCAGGACGCCCAGGGCGTAACCATCGCCACCATGAAAGAGGCGAATCCATCTTATCGCTTCACCAAAGCAGGCAGCTATACAGCACAGGTAACGGTCACCGACGCGCAAGGCGCCAGCACCGCTAAAAAAATATCGCTCAAGGCCGGCAATGAACCGCCGGTGGTAAATCTGCGACTGACCAATGGCAACCAGTCCTTCTTCTTCCCCGGCAAATCGCTGGCCTACGAAGTGGAGGTAACGGATAAGGAAGATGGAAGCCTCGCGAACAAGCGCATCACGCCCGCGCAGGTACGTGTAAGCGCCGGTTACCAGGACGCGATCGTGGAGAATGCAGGCCCGGAAAGCGGGCATAAGGAAGCACCCACCAGTTTCCAGGCGGGACGATTGATCATGGAAAAAAGCGACTGCAAAGCCTGTCACTTTAAAGACAAGAAATCTATCGGCCCCTCCTATGCGCAGATCGCCGCGAAATATAAGTCGGACAAGAACGCGATAGAACGCCTTTCCGCCAAGATCATCAAGGGTGGATCGGGGGTCTGGGGCGATGTGGCGATGGCGCCGCATCCCAATATCGGCATCCCCGAAGCCAAACAGATCGTGCAATATATCCTGAGCATCGCGGACGAAAAGAAAGCGGTTCCCTCTCTTCCTGTGAAAGGAACCCTGGTTCCGAAGATCCCCCAGGGCGCGGATGCCAGCAAAGGAGTTTACACCCTGAACGCTTCGTATACGGATAAGGGTTATAACGGCATCGCCCCTATCGCCGCAAGGCAATCCATTACCCTGCGCAGCCCTACCCTGCTCTTCGGCGAGTCCGAAATCGTGTCCCCCGGCATCATGAAATTCAAAATGGGAAGTTCCAATTTCCTGATCGTGACCAGTTCCGCCACGCATGCCGCTTTCAGGCATATCGACCTATCGGGCATCCAATCCATCACCCTGACGGTGGCGGCTCCCGTGGACCAGTTAAATGCGCAGGGAGGCATCATAGAAATCCGGCGAGGATCGCCCGAAGGACCGATCCTCGGACAAACCGAATTCATCGAGCCCTCGAAAGATCCAGGGTTGCTGACTGGAAGTTCCATGCCGCCTTCTTACAAAGTGTCTGTACCACCCAACAGCGGCATGGGCGATTTGTATTTTATTTTCCGCAACGAAAAAACGAAGGGCGCGCTCTTCATTCCATATTCCGCCACTTTTAACCCCGAATAAAATCAAACAATCATGCATCGTTCCAGACGCCAGTTCATCCAGGACAGTACCCGCGCCGTCGCAGGCATCGGGCTCGCCTCGGCACTGCCAGGCTTCGTAAAGGCAGCCACCCAAACCGCCAAGCCCTTTACATTCGACATTTCCCTGGCGGAGTTCTCCTTCGCCTCTGAACTGTTCACCGGCAAGATGTCCAATATGGATTTTCCTGGCAGGGCGGTAAATGAATTCGGCATCAGGGCCCTGGAATTCGTATCCGGCTTTTTCAATAACAAGCATACAGACAAGGCATATCTCGCCGAACTCCTGAAACGCTGCCAGGACCTGGGCGTGACCAATCACCTGATCATGGTGGACGGGGAAAATATTACATCCCTCGATGCCGCTAAAAGGAAGAAAGCCGTTGAAGCCCACTATCCCTGGGTGGATGCCGCCAAATACCTTGGCTGCTCCGCCATCCGCGTCAACCTGGGCGATGCCATGGCGATGATGAGCGGCAAGGGGGAAGAAGGCACCAGGGAGGAGGTAGCCAAAGCTGCCCTCGATGGATACAGCGCCCTCTGCGCGTATGGGGAGAAATTGGGCATCAACGTGATCGTGGAAAACCATTTCGGATACTCCACCGACCCCGACTGGCTGGTGGGCATTATGAAACAGGTACCCCAGGCCAATAAGGGATTCCTCCCGGACTTCGGGAATTTTTGCGCCGAACGAAGCAAACCCGCCGGATCTGATCTCAAGAGCCTGCTGAGCACTACCTGCCTGCGGGAGCATGATAAATACGAAGGTGTAAAAAAAATGATGCCCTTTACCCGGGGCATCAGCGCCAAGACCCACAAATTTGATGAATCCGGCAACGCCACGGACACCGACTTCATCCGCATGTTCAAGATCATCCGCGACGGCGGCTGGTCGGGCGGTTTTGTAGGCATTGAATATGAAGGCGGCCTGGTGCGGGATATGGGTGGCGATACCAGCTACCCTTCCAACAAAGACGGCATCCTGGCTACCAAAAAACTGTTGGAAAAGGTGCGGGCGGAAATCAAGTAGGCGGATCGCAGCAGCAAGCCTGCATCGGGAAAAGGCAGGTACTCATCCTGTATATACGGGGCAAGGCCGTGCGACTGGCATAATTAATGCCGGCATTCATCCAATGCGCAAAAATTAATGAACGGACCGGGCTAGCTTTACCAGCAATAAATTCATTCAAAAAACAATTATGAAGATGCTGCGTAAATACTGGGTTGCCGTTCCTCTTTTCCTGTTGCTGACCGTATTATCGGGTGCCATTGATCGCCCCAGCGAGGGATGCGAGAGTTACTTTGCCAGTAAGCCAGGAACCGTATTGGATTTGATCGAATACAACAATAAACAGCAGGAAACCGGCAGGACCAATTACACCGTCAAAAGTCATTCCGGGCAAACGACGACAATCCACGTACTGACCATTGACAGCAAGGGCAAGCAACTCGTAAATACGGATTATACCGTGACCTGCGATGGCAATGAGATCATCGCCGATCAGAAGAAAATTGTTGCTTCGACCGTTGCAGCCAATATGAAAGACCCTAATGTGAGCACCGAAGTCCGTGGAGAAAATGCAAGGACGCCGGTAGTACTGACAGTCGGACAGGAACTTCCAGACAATGAAATCGATATCGATGTGAAATCGTCCGGCATCAACATGACCGTCAAGGTAAAAACCACGAACCGGAAAGTGGCCGGGGCCGAAAGCATCACGGTTCCGGCGGGTACATTCGACTGCATCGTGGTCACCGCGGACACAGAAACCATGGCCCTGGTTCCCAAGAAAACCAAAAGCAAAAGCTGGATGGCCAAGGGTATCGGGCTGGTGAAGATGGAGACCTATGACAAGAAAGGCAAACTTGAAAAAGTGCAGGTCCTGACGAATATTAAATCCTGAGTACAGCGCCACCCGCGCCATACCGTTCGCTGCTTCCGTTTGAGGCCCGGATCCCCATCTGGATTTACGAAAAACAGCCCTGTACATATATTATTCACCGTCTGTATATATCCGGGAATACTCCCCCCTTTTCCGGCACTAAATTGCTTGCCAAAACAGACGATTCGATGAAATTTTTGCTGGGTTTGGCCCTCGCGCTGTGTATGCTTTCCGCACAGGCGCAGGACCTGCAGTTCAAAGGCAGGGTATTCGATAAAAACACAGGGAAACCGATTTCATTTGCCAGCGTAGTACAGAGCAGCCAGCGCAGGGGAACCAGTACAAGCGTGGACGGCACTTTCTCCATACCGGTTGCACGGGCAGGAGAGTCGCTGGTGATCAGCAGCATAGGCTACCGGAAAACCACGGTACGCGCATCGGCCGAGTTTACAACCGTCTACCTCGAACCCGATGGCGGCAATATGCAGGCCATCGTGATCCGCCCCAACGATACCCAGGACCCTCTCGCCCTTCGGATCATCCGGCAGGCCATTGCCAACCGAAACATCAATGATCCGGAAGAGCTGAACAGCTTCCGGTATAATTCCTACAGCAAGGGAATCGTGGATACCCTGCGCCGTGAACTGGCTAAACGCAGCGGATCGAAGGTCTCGGCACCCAACAGGGATTCCGATACTGGTCGCTACCAGTTTATGAGGCCTGATTACCCAGATCCAGTATTATTCGTTCTACAAGGACAATTTCACGATGCTGGGTACCAATTACCGTAACCCGGTCTCCGGCAAGTATTATCCTTTTTATGTTTTCAGCCTCGTAGATTCCATCCGCGGACTGGACGGCGAAATGGTGTACACGATTGCTTTCCGGCCCCGGAATAAAAGCGTGGGAAAAGATCTGCTCAAAGGCCAGGTCTTCATCCATGGCAAGGATTATGCGATCACAAATGTTGAGGCCTCGGCGTACAATCCTTCTTCAATCAGTGCCGTCAGCTTCAAACAGCAGTATACCCCGCTGGAAGGCCGGTGGTTCCCCAATCAGTTGCAGACGCAACTGACGCTCCTGCCATCGGATGAAGACGAAACCGATAACAATACCAACAACCAGGGTGATGCCGTTCGCTTTAATGTGATCAGCTATATCAAGGATATCGAGATCAACCCGGACATCCCCCGACGGAACTTCACGCCGGAACAAATCGTGGTGGACGAAGCCTCTGGTAATCGTACCGATGCTTACTGGAATGAGCGTCGCGTTGTCCCGCTGGAGAAAAGCGAGATACGCACGTACACGTATATGGACAGTGTTTTTGTCCAGGACAAAGAATTGCAGAAAGCCAACCGGCGCATGGATGCCGCCGGCTACCTGTTGTCCGGGAAAGTGCCCATCGGCAATCTCAATATCGACCTGCGCGAAGTAATCAAACTCAATGGGGTGGAATACGTGCGACTGGGCCTCGGTCTAAGTACCAACGAAAGGTTCTCAGAGAAACATAAATTCGGCGCCAATATTGGCTATGGATTCAATGACGGTACCTGGAAATACGGCGCATTTTATGAATACCGCCCGGAACGGGATCGCGATTTAACCTTTGGCATCCTCTACCGCAAGGATATTGATCTCTGGGGGCTGTCCAACCTGCTGCTTCCCGGCCTGCGGCCGCGCAATTACCAGTACCTATTGATCAACCGGGCTGATGATATCCAGAGACTGGAATTGTACACGCGTTTCAACCCTTTAAAGAAAGTGGATGCCCGCGCGTTCGTCAATATCCAGGAAAGGGATTTTAATAACGGGTATGCTTTTGTCTACGAAGGCCAATCGTATCGCAGCACCCGGATCATGGAAGCGGGTGTCCGATTCAGCACACGATTTAAACAAGCCAAGATCCGATATGGAAGTTTCGAACTCGGCGGGTTCACGCAGGATGATCCCAGGCTGGCGATCGACCTGCGGGCCGGTCAAAGCATGGAAAGCGGCGAGGGCCTGCGATATTTCCGGGCCGAGGGATTATTCGAACACTTTGTTTCCCTTGGACGGGTGGGCCGAATCAATTACCAGCTGGCCGGTGGCTACCTGGAAGGGAGAAGCCCCTATGCCCTGCTGTTCAGCAGCCTCGGTACCAACAAACGCAAGACGGACTTGTTTGTACCGAACACCTTCAGCACGATGCACCCTTTCGAATTCACCAACACGGCCTATGGGGCATTGTTTACCGAGTTCGAAACCGGCTACATCATCCAGAAACGAAAAGCCTTTGGGATCAGCCTCGTCTTCCCCAACAGCATCGGCATCGGGCGATATGATCAGCCGGGCATCGGGCACGATGCGGTGAGCATCCAGGCGATGGGTAACTGGTATACCGAAACCGGGATCGGCTTCAAATACCGGTCGAAGAAACGCTTCCTCGGCCTGGCCATGATGTACAGGTACGGTAATTATACGCAGGGTGATTTCGGGGACAACATGTACTTGCGCTTTCTCTGGGGAAGATAAGCGCAAAGGGCGATATCCTCTTGATGCATCAGGAAAAAATAGTGGGTACATGTTACCGAGCCGGCATTCACTACCAATACCTGGTAGGTCAACGCATATCCACCCCCTCAAAGGTATTGCCCTGGCGGAGATCGCCGGACTCCAGGCCCTTTTTGAACCAGTACACCCTCTGTGCGGATGTACCATGCGTGAAGGCATCGGGCACCACCATGCCCGTGGACTTTTTTTGCAGGCGGTCGTCCCCGATGGCGTGGGCGGCGTTCAGCGCTTCTTCAATATCGCCCGGTTCCAGGATATTCTTCATCCGTTGGGCGTGGTGCGCCCAGGCGCCGGCCAGGAAATCGGCCTGCAATTCCATCATTACGGACAGCCGGTTGCCGTCCGCTTCGCTCATGCGCGACCGTAACCGCATGACTTTTTCAGCAGTGCCATTGAGCGTTTGGATATGATGCCCCACTTCGTGCGCGACTACATAGGCCATCGCAAAATCACCGGGCGCCTGGATTTTTTCCTGCATCTCCTGGTAGAAGGAAAGGTCGATATATAGTTTCTGATCACCGGGGCAGTAGAAGGGCCCACTGGCAGCGCTGGCATTGCCGCAGGCCGACTGCACCATGCCGCGGTACAGAACAAGCGTTGGAGCAGGGTATCGCTCCCCATAGCTGCTGAAGATTTTACCCCACACATCTTCCGTATCCGCCAGCACCACTTTGACAAAACTTGCCCGTTCATCATCGGCCCGTTGCTCCGCCGCACTCATTGGCTGTTGGGGAACCCCGCTGCTGACCTGTGTAATCTGCGACGGATCAATCTCATTGCCTCCCAGGAAGGCGAATAGCAGGTATATGAGCACCCCAAGGATTCCTCCCCCGGTGACGATGCTCCCCGTTGACATGCCTCTCCTGTCTTCAACGTTGGTACTTTCCCTTCGACCTATCCATTTCATGGGCTGGTTTTTCGGCAATCTACCAATTTTACGTCGATTGCAGCTCAGCGTTGTACGAATCCCGGGGGCAAATATGCCCGTGTTTGTTTGTTCCCCATAAAAGGCTGCGGATACATGCGTTTTCCCGTAACCTTACATGGCATTGGCTACCGCACGAAGATCGTCGGGAACAGAATCAAGGCAGGCAGCGGCTTCCTTCATGCCGGCGCCCTGGTACTTTTCAATCTGGTCAAATGCCTGTTCTTCCACATCTTCAATCCGGGAGCTGTAGTCAATCCTTCGATGTCCGATCATAAGGATCGCCAACCTGATCAGCATCTCACATCTACTTTTACTACTATTTTATTTTCATGCCGGGGATCAGCGGATCCGATTCTACAAGTTCAAGCGACTTGACCATCTCCTTCGTGAGGTTTTTGTATTTCAGGAAATGGGGTGTTTGCACGTGCGCTCTGTATGCCTGTTCATTGGCATAGATTTCGAGAATGGTGATATGGGTGGGGTTGCTTTTATCCGATACCGCATATAAGGTCCATACGCCCGGCTCCACGCGTATCGATGCTTCGATCTCTTCTTTCAGGGCTTTCTTGTAATTGTCTAATTGTGCTGAATCGATAACCAGTTTTGCCAGTCGAACCATCTGCACGTTGTCCTGCGCAACCCCGGTTCCATGGATTGACAACATACATATCATCGCTATTGCAATATGCCTGAAAAGCCCCGATGGTTTTCTCATTGAATTGCTGCTTCTCAACTGTGCGTGATTTACCCGTAACATGGACTTGGGGTTTTGCGTGAATATACTCAAACACCATTGGATACCACTACACACAAGGAAATACCTCAACAGACTACCACTCTACGCGCTGCTGCTCCTCTTTATTTTCAGACATCCTGGATAGGATTTAATTTTCTTCGAGTACCCGGCAAGATTCCGAATGTAGTGTACTTCACCTTGAAAGCGGCTTTCTCGCATGGCTTTGGTACATTGCGATATCCGGTTGGCACTGGATAAAACACGTAAAACCTGCCACCCCACGTATGAAAGTAAAAAAGATACTGGCCATCGGCGCCGTCATCCTGGTTGCGGGAATCTATCTCTACCCCGCCAAAAAATTCACGTTTGAAGAGAATTACCCTGCCCGCGACGAAGTCCTTTCATCCTTGCAGGCATTCAGGAAAGAGCCGACCCAACGAATATTGGTGGCGAAACAAACATGGGTTTACCACAGCGCTGGTGCCGGCGACACGGCGATCATTTTCCTGCACGGCATGGGTGGATCCTACGATATCTGGTGGCAGCAGGTCAACTATTTCAAAACCAGGTACAGGACCGTCAGTCTGAGTTATCCGCCGGTATCCAGCCTGCGGGAATTGTCCGAAGGCGTGATCGCCATTCTCAACCAGGAAAAAATCAATAAAGTCTTCGTGGTGGGCAGTTCCCTGGGCGGGTATCTCGCGCAGTACCTGGCGGTAAATTATCCGGGCAGGGTGATGAAAGCCTCCCTCGGAAATACGTTTTGCCCCAACACCATCCAGAAAGCCAGAAACGAGCGGACAACGAAACTCATGCGGTGGGTGCCGGAATGGTATGTGATTAAAACCATTCGCAAAAAGTATAACGCGGAAATTGTCCCTGCTGCAAATCATTCACCCATCGTCAAGGCTTTCCTGAATGAATTACTGGGCGCGCAGGTAGACCGCAAAATATTCCTCGCCCGATACCAATGCGTGGTAGATCCCTTTGTGGCAAACATCAGCCCGTCAATCCCATTGCAGATTATACAATCGGATAACGATCCGCTGGTGGAGCCCGAATTGCGGGAAATGCTCACCCGGCAGTACCCACAGGCGAAAGTGGTGACCCTGCATCACCTCGGACACTTCCCCTACCTGAATGAGGCAGATACCTATAACAGGATCCTCGAACAATTCCTCCAACAAACGGGCACTTCGGAATAGAACACGGCATATGCTATGCAGGATCCAGCGGGCTGACGTTAGCATCAGACCAAAAATTCAAGATCTGTTTAGCTTCTTAAGAAAGGTTAAATGCAGCTGGAAAATGCTCGGGTTTAATTTCCACAGAAGCTGCTTTGGCGCCAATATCATACAATTCAAAGCGACTGTCTGCATTGCTCATCTCTACCAGGTCATCAATTTTCTTAGGATCGTAGTTTTTCCCCATGAGCGCGTCGAGGTCTGGTTTGGTCAGCCATGTATTGTACCGCAGGTAGCTGATATAAGCCGGATCCGTTTTTCTTTTTGCGATCAGATCTTCCGCCAGGACACCGATCTCCGAGTCGATTTTAAGGGGCGTGCGTGAATGGCTGAGCCACTGCAGGATCAGTTGATTGTGCCAGCTGGCATCCTGCATTAACATGTCCGGCAGGGAAGCCGCCCAATTCAGCAAATGGTTTTTGGTGATCTGTTTCGGCAACTTGCTCCAGCGACTCATACCGGTACCCACGGATACAATCAGTATCCTGTCATCGCCCCATTCCCAATGGAAAGGAAAACCACTGAGGGTGGCAACCATTAGCAATTGCAAGGCGGGGTTGTTGGCCATGCTGACTCCACCGTCTACAAATGCAGCCTCAGGCAAATCGCCGCCCACATCAATCACCTGGGGGAGAAAATACGTAGGCGCCGCAGCGCTTGCCCGCACAGCCATCCACAAAGGGATTTCACTGTTCTTACCCATCTCACTGCTGAAAAACTTCCCTTTGGGGTGATTGATCAGGGGCCACACACTGTTGGTATCGGCCCGCTTGGCTACGATGCACAATCCTGTCCTGATCCGGGTCTGATCGCCCAGGGTTATATCGCCAAATACTTTCTGCAACTCTTCTTCAAGCGGCCGGTGATCATAGGATGCCTTAATCAGGTCGTCGATTTCAAATATCTTGTACCATTTATACTTCCGGTTGAATATCCTGCCCCCCAGTTCAAAGTATTTGTCCCTGATTTCCTGCACCGTCATGCCGATGGCGAGGCATGCCGCGATGATAGAGCCGGTGCTCGTGCCACCGATCAGGTCGAAATAGTCGCATAACCGGAAATCTCCCTTGTTTCCATGTCTTTCCCTGAGGATCTTTTCCATCTCCATGAGGTAGCCAAGGGTGAGTGCGCCGCGGATACCGCCGCCGTCGAGGGCCAGGATGCGCTTTGGTCCCTGCGCAGAAAGTCGTTCCAGTAGTGTCATGGTGCTGATTTTTTGGGTTTATTTTGAAGCTTCAGATTTTGATGCATTCCCTGCAACCTTGAAACCGCTGGGGAAACCAGCCAGGAAAACAACCACCCGCCAGGTTTCCCCCGGCGCTGTTTCGGCTTCATCATTTCCCCAGGCAACCTGGCGGTTGATCTGGCTGGGAACAGCTCCCCGGTTAAAAGATGCGGCATTGTCTGAGCGGTATTCCTGCAAAACCCGCTGCTCAACATTCGGGATGCGCGCACCCATTAAAATCTTGACAATGGCGGAAACGTTTTGCACCGCGTTGTTGCGGTCACTCTCATTCCGGAAATATCCAACCAGCCTTACCTTTGAATCCGGGTATCCCGCCATCGCCTTTGCCAGCGCGTTGAAGTAGTTGTTATCTGCATTGGGGATCCGGCCCGGTGTAGAGAAATTAACGATACGGTCCTGCACAAACCTCGCTGCTTCCTGTTGGACCGGCGCATTGCTGATATCCTGTTGCCGGATATCAGGCTGCGCGATGCTGTAAGAAATCTTGCATCGGGGCAGGGCGCTTTGCAGGGCCTTTATGGAGGATTCGGGAATGTCCGTCTGTCCCAGCGTCAGGCTCTGCATATTCTTGCATTCATACAATATAGCCGGCAACTCCCTGAGGTATGCCATTTGCAGGTCGAGCCGGCAGATGGCCAATGGGTCCTTCTGCACCTCGTCCATGGAATAAAAAGTCTTCGAACAATCAGGAGCGGTCACGGTTAGATTGGTCGGGGGGGTGGGATTTTTTGCCACATTTGTTACCGGGATATTGACCCTGAGATAACTTCGATTGAAAGGATTGTATGGGTCAAGTGTGCGGTAGTTGATGTTGGCTGGCATGCCATTTCGAGAAACAGGCACATTGATGCTGCTACCTTTCAGCGCACTGAGTGCGATCTCCCGGCTATTGATACCGGGCATGCCCTGGTTATTTTCATAGAGCTCAAAGCCCACACCGGATGGGGATCCCTGGCTGCGAATCGCCGCCGCCTTCCTGTCCAGCTTGGTTTTTTCCGAAGCAACCAAGCGGCTACCGGACAAGGGCAGGTAAATATTATCGGGATTCCGATCATAGAAAACAGACATGCTGATACTGCCCGTGCATGACATGCTGTCTACATCCCAGTCGACCGCATTGCCTGAAATTTCACCGCAAAGGAAGAAGGTAAACCTTGAATTCCGTATCCGGGAAAACTGGAAGACAAGAACCGATTCCCCTGCCGATGCCAGCAGCCGGATATTTCCCCGGTCGTCACGGAAAAGGGAGTCCATGCGATAACGCTGATAACGGCTGCGATCCTTATCGGAATAATACAAATACTGACGGGGGATATCGAAGCTAAGCAGTGGCGCTGCGCCCTGGCCAGCCCAGATCTCCATATATTCTACGGAAAGGTCAGCGATGGAAATCGGCACGAATCCGCGAACGGGACCTGGCGTTGGCGGTGGTTCCACAACGCGCCGGCATTCGATGCGCAGGGTATCCGGCAATTCAGGCTGCGAAAAGTCTACCGGCAGCATCAGAGATCCGGAACCGCTTTTCAAACCACCACGGCCCGTTGCCTGGCCAACGCGGATCCATAGGTTTCCCTTCGCATTTCGGTAGTCCTCAGGAAGCATACTGAATCTTGCATTTCCCGTGGCCGGATCGTAGGTGCCCTGGTATGTCCGCTCACCGAGATATAGTTGGGCGTCAACACTTGCCGCTACGGTTGCCGTGGTATCCGGGCATTCCGTCAAATCCCTTTGCAGGTTTACATCATACAACACCTGTGCATTTTCTTTCCCGGTATATAACCCGGACGCATAGGTGCTTTCGCCCCTGAACCCTGTAAGCAACCAGGCCCATACGGCCATGGTGAGCAGGGAACCTGCTATGGACAGTATCTTTCGCAGGTTGTAATATGGATCGGGGGCCTTTTCCGCTTCCCTGAAATATTCCCCGAGGGAGGCTGGCCGGTTATGCACCTTGACAGGAGTTTCCCAACTGTCCTTGCCAGCACGCTCAAGGTATTGCTTCAACGGCTCGTCCAGGATCCGGTCTTTTTCCCACAATTCCCTGAAATAGGACTCCGTTCCCGAATACTCCCGGAAAGCCTCCAGGTCATGGCTGTAGAGGATAAACTCGCTGGTGCGTTGCTGCCTGACGCGTTCCTCTTCGTAGGCATATTCTCCGCCCGGAAACAGCAGGGCACTCTGGACAAGCATCTCACGGAGGGTCTTCCTGGCCGCTACTTCATTGTCCACGGTCAGTCGCTTCAGCAATTCCAGCCTCGTGGCGGAAGGAAGATACCCCTCCTGCATCCAGGAAATCCTGCACAGTTTCAGGAGCGTGGTATAATTGAGTTTCTCCGGTTGCCCGTATTTGTCCAGGATGGTCTTGCCTATTTCGATGAAGACTTCCCACCGGAGTTTGGGATATACATTGATCGCACATACCCATTGAAAAAGTGCTTCATCGTTTCCAAGGTATTCCTTCAATTCGTCCGCATCCTGGAAATCCGTATCTCGGGCACTGTATGCATCCGGATTCGTAGCTTCCAGGTAAGCGGCATCCACCCGGATTTTCTCATGCATCGCCGGCATCATATACTGCAGACACTGGATATCCGCGGGCAGGATAATCAGGTGTTCCCGGATGGCTTTCTCCTTGTTCCCCCAATCGTTTACCGGCAAAGGTGTAATGAGAGCCTTATGGACCCAGTTGTTCATCACAGACAAAATCCTTTCATCCATCGAAGGATAAGGCGTAAAGATCAGCTGGTACCCCTGGCCCATCATCAGCAGCGTTGATTTTTCATATTGATATGCCATCACCGCCAGGGGGATTCCCGCTGGGTTTGCCTGGTTATAACATACCAGCGCTTCGTCATAGTAGAATACCGTCACCGGGATGCCATTATCGTGGAGAGAACCGGCAAGGTATTCGAAGAGCCGGGTCATCATGCTTTTCGGATTTGTGCGGTCGATGAGAACCAGGTAATCCTGCGACCTGGTCTGTGGTGTGAATACCAATTGCGGGCTTCCGCCTGACCGGATTATACCCTGTATGGTCCACGGAATATGCAGGACCAGGTTCTCTTCTTCCGCCTTCATACGCAATTGAAGGGTAAACATCCTCTGGTCTTTTTCCGGCTGCACGAGTTTGAGGTCCCGTCGCTCAAAGGGAATATCATACACGGGCTTATCTCCGCCTGCCGGCTCAGCCGGTTTTACTTCCCTGCGTTTCTTCTTACGGGGCTTCATGCCGTACGCAATACCCAGTACGGACGGCAGCAGGAAAGCCGCATGTACCCACCATTTCAGCACGGGCGCCTCGGCTGGCTGCTTTGGTTTTGCATGCGTAAAGGAAGCCTGGTAGCTGGCCTCCTTCGACCGTACCTCCACCCAAAGGGTATCCTCGGATGAACAGGCAATACCTTCTTCGGGATCCGCCCTGCAGACCACAAAAACCTGGCCCTCCTGCGAAAAACGGTAGTTCTTTAAAACGGGATCAGGGGTTATGATAGAAGTATCTTCGAATATCCAGGTAAATGACATCCGGCTGGTATCTCCGGTTAGTACCGCTGCCTCCATGACCAAAGGACTGTCTACATAAGCCGTCATCGCCTCTTCTGCAAAACGGATTTCCGGAAACTGGCTGCAAACGAAAAGGGCAGATGTATCCGCATCGAACTTCAGTGGAATACGGGGCGATGAAAATTTGCGGATAATTTCCAACGGGCCACTTTCCTTCGCAACGTACCTGGTTGAAAGCCCTTCCTGTTCGGGCTCTTTCCCAATCTTCCAGGAAACTCTAACCTTCGACGTGTCTTTCTCTCTTCCCCGGAATAGTTCCATGGCATCCAGGTGAATCGTATCGCCCCGTTTGACCCGCAATGACAACGGCGTGATGGTATCCGGGAATGGCCTGGGCCGTTGCAGCCACCAGAATACAAAAACTGCCAATAAAAGGACGGGAATAAAAAGCCACCAGGGAAATATCTTGGGCGGTGGAACAACGGCCTCATCTGTTCCAGACTGGCCCTTCTTATAGGCATCCACAAGCAGGTAAAACCTGCCCTGTTCCTCTGCCGAAGTGGCCACCAGCGGGCAGATCCACTGGGCGGTTTCATCAATACTTTCGGAGCCGTACCGTTCAACGATCTTCAGCATCTCCACGTAATCGTCCGGCTTCACCCTGAAACCATTCTCATGCAGGAGGGTGAATAGCGGCTCCAACGGCAGGTGCACATTGTCCGCGCGCAAGGGCTTACCTGTATCAGGCGCTGCCTTCATCGCTTGTTTGCATTCGCTATTATGTGTTCAAAATTTTCTGGTCGTCAAAATTCTTAATCAGCACACCCATGCTTGCATCCATCAATGGGTTCCCGGCACCCGTTGAATAGGGTCCCGTCTGGAGCAGGTTATTTGCCTTGAGCAGGTTTATCCAGTCGAGGAACTCGGAGGTAGAAGGCTTTTTGTTCATGGCTTTCTGCCTGATCTCATTGAAACGATCGATGGCGTTCTCAATCGCCTTGTCGTACAAGGGATCGTCAATGGTCAGCCGCTTCCTGGCTATCTCCAAAAGTTTTGATTTATCCGGAAACTCAATATGGTAGAACACACAACGGCGAAGGAAGGCATTCGGAAGATTTTTTTCCGAGTTGCTGGTGAGGATGACAATAATGTTGGCATCATTTTTTGCGCGCCGGACCAGTTTGTTCAATTCCCTGATCGTAAACTGGTAGTTCTCCATCTCGTTTAAAAGATCGTTTGGAAACTCCCTGGGTGCCTTATCCACCTCATCGATCAGCACGACGGAACTGGCTGGTTCCGGGAGTAAAGCCCCTTCCCGCACATTGCGGATACCGCGGAGAGACTTTACCGCATCCGCATCCGCTCCATGGGTCTGGGCGATGGCCAGCCCGAGTGGCGCCAGCTCAATGAACTGCTCCGTCTGGACGTCCGCATGCTGGCTCCTGAAATGACTTACCGCATCGTAGAAATAAAACAGGTCAGTGGACACGGAGGTCGACTTGGTATTAAAGATCAACGGATCGGGCAGGAACGCATTGGGCTGCCCCTTTGTCTGAAGGTGCAGCTGCGCGGCAACATAGTCGGCCAGCTTGGTTTTCCCCGTACCCGGTTCCCCGCTGACCAGCAGTGGCTTCCCGAGGGCGATGGAAATTTCCACGGCCTTGATGAGCTTGTCATCCGCCACGTAGTCGATCGGGCGGTTATTCATGATGATCTTATCCAGTAGGATTGCCATAACGTTTATTACTTGAGGAGTTGTTGTTGAATATTATCCTTGTTGCTGTTGATGTCATTGATGAGTTCCCGGATCCGCTTCTCGGCGGCGCGCATGGTATAGGGGGCGGGCAAATCGTCAAAGCGCGCTTCCAGCAAGTCCTCCACAACGCCGGCCTGCGGTGTGATATACACCGTGAGCCAGTTCTGCAGGGCCGGGCGCCGGAATGATTCCAGCATGGGCAGGATGTGAAAGTTTTGCCCGGCATCGCCCAATGCCGAGCCAAGCTGTTCCGCACTTCCCTGGAACGCCTGCCCTCCTTCTTCCGTCACTTCAAAATTGAGAAAGAGATACACCCGGTCTTTCAGTCGCTGGGCGGTCAGTCCATGCATTTCCCGGATAAAATCCCTGCAGAAACTGAACTGCTTCTCCGTAAACATGGCGGCTTCGCCCGTGATCGTAAATACGATGGGATAGGGGCTGTCTGCGTACCCGTCCAGGAAAGCCTCCGGCTGGAAAGGTTCGGGCAGCATGCCGCCAATATTCCGCCTGAAAAAGTAGGCTAGCAAGGCATTTCGATTCTTCTCATAGGTTTCGCTCACGAGGAACTCTTCAAAGGATATCACCTGGTTTTGCAACATGCTTTCCGGCAATCCCAGGGTAAATAGTTTCAGTCGGTTGATGAGATTGGCCGAAAGCTCTTTCCGGCTGCCATAGATCACGAATGTCTTGAAAGGATCATGGGTCATTCCCAGCAGGTAATGAGAATACTGCGGGATGCGGTCGCAACAGTAGATGATGGAACTATCGAAATTCACATCGATGTACTCGTCCTTCATCAGGCTCTGCGCCACCTGCACCACCAGGTGATGCGCGCCGTCAAAAGGCTCGGGATGCGACAGATACTTCTCGCGCACCCTTTTTTTAAAGCCTGCCAGCTTTTCCTGCTTGGCGGAAACAATCGCCGTATCGGGGTCCGCGTCCTTTTCAAAATACGGGTTGGCCTCATTCGCGAAATAGGCAAGGATTATTTTCTGGGGATCGGCAACGGCCGTGTTATACTCTGTTTCGGTAATCGATATGCCCGTTGGATCATTGGCCGGCAACTGGAAACCATAGCGGTTGGCCAGGATCAGGATGTAGATATCGCATTTCTTAACATCTTCCATACAGGCCAGCGAAGGCTCCACATTATCGGCCACATAGCCTTCCATGCTGGTCACTTCAAACCTTTCCCTGACATGTACCGTGTTGAAAAAGTCGAGGAGACATTTGCGATGGTCCTTCAGATCCCTGTAGGTGGAAGAGATGTATACCCTGTGCTTGTTCATTAACTGTTCCGGGTTAAAATACCTTCGGTCAAACAGAAATTATA
>JALOMP010000252.1 GCA_025455365.1 Chitinophagaceae bacterium
CCGGCTACCGTTGGACATGCATCGTCCGGATCGATGATACCATCTCCATCCGTATCAGGCGGTGGCGGAGGTGGCAGCGGGGCTACCACCACTTCCTTCTTCTTTGCAATTGTTGCTGCCAGACCGAAGCTATGGAAAACATGGTTGTTCGTATTGCTGGAAAGCGGCAGGCGATACTGGCTCTGAACAAATGCGTATACCTGCTGGTAAATGCTCACCTGCAAGCCTACACCCGCGGGAAAATAAGCACCCCAGTACCCGCCCCAGGTGGATGCTCCGGCACCTACGGACAGGAAAGGCGACACCCAATATTTATCGCTCAGCAGCTTAATATTCAGGTTGACATCGCCCTCAAACAAACTCTTTGAGTTGGAATTGATGCCGGTTGAAGTGCCGGGACGGGGATACTCCAGGTATGAAAAGCCCAGGCGGCTCATCACGTCGATATGGTCCGACAGGCCTTTGGTAAAAGAAACCGCAAATCCGGGATTCATTTGCTTCACATCTTTCCAGTCGCCCTCATTCAGCACATCGCTCAGGCTGGAATTCTTAAGAGCCGGGCCTGTAGCGAAATCGTGCAGTGTGTAGTGGACGCCCAGGGTTGCTCGCTTCTTATAAGGATATTTTTCCTGCCCGATGGCGGGATAAAAAAATGCCATCGCCAGGAAAATGCCGATCCATTGTTTCATAAACAGTGTTTTTGAAAAAGACAGGCAAAAATAAAGGGATGGTGTTAAACCGGGAAATAATTATTGTTTAACAATTTCGGGAGACGGCTGCTTCTTTCCCAATACTTCCACCTTCACACGGGTCAGGCCATGACCGGTGTATCCGAGCTTTTGGGCGGCAGATTTGGAAAGATCCACGAGGCGGGGATTACGGTGATGCAGGCGGTCGTTTACCCTGAGAATCACCGATTTTTTATTGCTGAGGTTGGTAACGCGTACCCAGGTGCCCAGGGGCAGCGTGTTGTGCGCGCAGGTCATCTTTTTCTGTGAAAATATCTCACCATTGGCGGTCTGCCTGCCTTCAAACTTATCCGCGTAAAAACTGGCCGTGCCATACTGGACTTTAGCTGGTTTAGCCAGGCGCGTATTAGGACGCGTCTGTGCAGCCAGGCCGGAAGCCAGGACGAGGAACGACAGGATCAAAGTGAGATTTCTACGCATATGACCGGGATTTCGTGATAAATGGACACCGGATGGCCACCATACCGCAAAAACCCTGCAAAAAATGACCAGCGAAAGAAAAAATTCAAAATTTTGATGCGAAATACCTGTCTCTCAATAACTTATCGTCAGAATAAATATCCTCGTAAAAACGGATATTCCCCTCGTCGGCGTCGGTTGTGAAATACCTTATATATATAGGAGTCTTATTTCTAAGTGTCACGGAACGCTTCTCTCCCCTCTTTATCCATTGGGCGATTGAATCCGGATGGTGCCGGATCGAGTCTGTCGAAGCCAGCACCCTGGCCAGGCTGTCCCATTTCTGAACCCGGATACAGCCATGGCTCATGGCCCGGTTCTGGCGACTGAACAGGCTGCGCGCGTTGGTATCGTGGAGGTATACATCGTATTTGTTCTGGAAATTAAACTTGATCACACCCAGCGAATTGTCATCGCCCTGGCGCTGTTTTAAAAGGTAGGGGAAATACTTCTTATTGAGTTTTGTCCAGTCGATACTGTCAGGCGGGATGATGCTGTCGTAGCGGTCTACCACCATCAGGTTCTCCTTGCGCAGGTACTCCGTGCTTTTCTGAATTTTGGGCAGCATCTCGTTAAATATGATGCTATAGGGTACCGTCCACTGCGGCATGGTAACCAGGTTGTAAATGGAACTGGTTAATACCGGCGATCTTGTCTTCGGTTGACCAACGATAACCCTGGATTCCATCATTACCTGGCCGGAATCGATCAACTGCATCCGGAAAGCCGGCAGGTTGACCCAAACGTACCGGGGCGGCATCTCCTCGGGGAGCTGTTTGTACCGGTCCATGTTGATGGCGATGCGAATGAATTTCTCCCGCCCGGTATTGTTCAGGGAACGCACCAGTTGAGGCCCAGCCTTTCCATCCACGGTCAGACCCCGATCTTCCTGCGCTCTCCGTATGGCCCCGGCAAGGTCCAGGGAATCCGCTTCGCGGGTATTAAAGGTGATATACGCGTCCTCAAACAAACGGCTTTGTAGCTGTCGGGCAAAGCTGATCGAGTCTTTCCTGGGCCACTGTATATAGGTATACGGTGTACGATCCATCGAATCGAGGAATGCGGGGAGTGCTTCCTTCAGGGCGAGATAACCAGGATGATGGGGCTCAAGCCCTTCAAACAACGAGGTTAAGCCTGCGCCCTGATGCATTTTTGCGAGCATGTCGCCCACCTGTTCGGCTGGCAGGATCGTATCCTGCCGGAGGGTAATACTATCCCTTCCCAGTCTGCCCAGTTTGAGGTCCCTGCATATCCGGGCAAACGCATCACTCAGCATTAGTTCGCCCCGGGCCCAGAGGGCCGCATCAGATTGCGCTGCGGAATCCCGCAGGCGATCGCGCAGGGATTCGATATGCCGGAGGTGATAGTCCTGTGGAAACAAGGCAAAGCGCTCAGATCCCCGGATAAAGCCTACCAACGAATCGGCAACAGCCAGCCATTGCCGTTCATTGCTCCATATCCTTGTTACCGGCGACTTGTCATATATCGCGGCTACCAGGACAGTTTCCGCAAGAATGATCGAGTCATCCACGCGTCCCCCGTTTTCCAGGGCATACGCAATGGCCCCCGCGATGACCTCCCCTGTTTTGGGATTGAGGAGTTCAGGCTCCCGGACAATCTCCACGGGCACTGGACGGGGCGGCTCCTGGCACGCAACGAAGGCGCAGAAAAAAGAGAGTAACAAAAAGGGCAGGCGTATTACCTTCATGAATGGGATGGTCATCAAAGGCCTTGCTTTTGGGACGAGATCAAATTACGAACTTGCAGGGAATCAGGATCGAAATATTTTCAACAGCATGACCAAAACAGGTATGCAGGAACAGGGCATCGTGGTGATCGGCGGCACCGGTGGCATGGGACTCTCGGCCGCCATGGCTTTCCGTGAAGCCGGCGCGAACCTCGTGGTTACCGGAAGGGATGAACTGCACGTGGAAGAAGCGCTTCGGCTACTCGGCAACGGTAGTAAGGCGATGGTGGCGGATGCGGCCGACGAACATTCCGCGGAAGAAGCCATACGCCTTTGCCAGGAAAGCTTCGGACATTTCACCGGACTGTACCATGTGGCCGGGGGAAGCGGACGGCAATGGGGCGATGGACCACTGCACGAGATGAGCCTGGAAGCCTGGCAACAGACCCTGCGACTGAACCTGGATTCGGTCATGATTTCCAACCGCGCGGCCATCCGGGCATTCCGGAAACAGGGCCACGGGGGCGCCATCCTCAACATGAGTTCCGTGCTGGGTTATTCGCCCTCACCGGGATTCTTCACCACCCACGCCTATGCCGCCGCCAAGGCCGCCATCATAGGCTTCAGCAAATCCATCGCGGCATATTACGCCAAAGACAATATCCGGGTGAACGTCATCGCCCCGGCGTTGATCGAAACCCCCATGTCCCGTCGCGCAACCACCGACGCGAGAATCCTGCATTTCCTGCAGACCAAACAACCGCTGGACGGCGGACGGGCGGGGATACCCGAAGATGTGGACGGCGCGGCCATGCTCCTGCTGTCCGAAGCCGGACGGTTCATAACCGGCCAGGTCATCGCCGTGGATGGCGGATGGACCGTTTCTGAAGGACAATATGACCTGGTACCCCCGGGTTGATGATCGCCCCGCAGATGAACACCCGATCTGCCCAGGTAAGTAAGCGGTACGCATCAACGGCAGCCAACCCATCGAATCAACGACGCATATTCCAAGAATCCAACCTACATGACATTACACGCCATCGGAATAGATCTCGGGGGCACCCGCATCAAAGGTGTGGCGATCGATCCCCACGGGAACCTGCTCGGCAACCGCTACACACCCACATCAGACGGAGAGGGACAGCCCTGGAAAGCCGCTATCCGGGAGACCGTGGAGGCACTGAAACCTGCCATCGGCGATACGGCTTTTGTGGTGGGCATATCCGCGCCCGGCATACCATCGGCCGATAACCGCTCCATTTCGTTTATGCCTGGACGTTTGCAGGGGCTTGAAGGTTTCAACTGGAGTGAATACCTCGGACATCCAACGTATGTAGCCAACGACGCGATCGCGGCGATGGCGGCGGAAGCCCGCTACGGGGAAGCCCGGGGACTGCAACATGCCATCCTGCTCACCCTGGGTACCGGCGTGGGCGGCGCGATTCTGATGAACGGTGAAATCTACCAGGGTGCTTTCCAGAAAGCCGGGCACCTGGGTCATATCAGTGTGGACCATGCCGGCGAGCGCGATATCTGCAACCTGCCCGGCAGCCTCGAAGACGCCATCGGCAACTGTTCCATCGGCAAACGATCCCTGGGGAAGTACGATTACACGCACCAATTGCTGGACGATTACCGCAAGGGTGATCCATTCGCCGCTTGGTTATGGCTGGATTCCGTACGCAAACTTGCCGTAGCCATAGCCGGGCTCACCAATATCCTGTCGCCGGAAAAAGTGATCCTCGGCGGCGGCATCACCGAAGCGGGCGATGACCTGTTGAAACCACTCGCATCATTCCTG
>JALOMP010000030.1 GCA_025455365.1 Chitinophagaceae bacterium
CAGGCTGCCAGTGGCGCCGCAAGCAGCAGCCATGCCATGCGGCCCACCCCCACCTGCCGGCGATGCATGATGAGGTATAGGCCCAGGACCAGGTACATGCCTGCCAAGCCCGTTTTAGAAGCCAGCAGGTGCTGAAATATGAAAATGCCCAGGAGCAGGGCGATGAGCCATTTCCGGTTCGGCCCCGCTTTCGCGCGTCCCGTACCCAGCAGGTGCAATCCCCATGCAAAAGCCAGCACCAGCAACCAGCCATAACGCACATGGTCGTTTCCTATATCCACGGGCAGTACTTTCGCCTGCAGGTAGCCGGTAGTGACTTCCTGCGTGTGCTGCAGGTAGTACCACAGGGACCTGGACATGCTCACCAGCAGGGAGATTCCCATCCAGTAGAGAAGCACCCGGTTTGCTTTTGACCCCGGCAGGGTCAAAGGCATGCTGAACAGGGGTAACAGGAGGAGGGGTAGTTTGATTTGCAGGATGCGCAGCCATTCTTCCGTGTCCGAGCTCCAGGCGCCGCTCATAAGGGGTGCCAGGAAGAGCAGCGGCATCAATAGGAGATACGGATGCCTGCGCAGATGATGGGCATGGATTTGCAAAGGGAAGAGGAAAAAGCCTGCAGCCAGGAAGAGAATCATGGATACGGACAACAACGCGCGGCTCCAGAGCAGACCGGCCCACATCAACCCGATGAGCAGGGGAATGACAAGGGACGATATGATTTGTGCAAAGGGACGCAAAACTAAATTTTACCGTGGGGTTCAATTGACCGAAATTAGACCGCAAAACCCGAATTCACACATGTTGCATGAATCCCTGCTGCAGCAGGTCCGGTCAGGTGATTTCAGGAGTATTGCCAGGGCTGTGTCCATGATTGAAAATGAAGTGCCGGGATTCGAGGAAATCCTGGAAAAGGCAGGCGCGGAGGGGCGGCGACAGATTATCGGCATCACCGGCCCGCCTGGCGCAGGTAAAAGTACCCTGGTGGATGGACTGATCGGTACCCTGGTGGCAAAAGGCAAAAGGGCTGCGGTGCTATGCGTAGATCCTTCCTCCCCATTTCATTTGGGCGCCCTGCTGGGCGACAGGATCAGGCTTAGCCGATGGTACAACCATCCGGATGTGTTCATTCGTTCACTAGCCACACGTGGTTCCATGGGAGGACTGCATCCGTCCATCCTTGAAATCGCCACCCTGCTCAGCATCTGTCCATTTGACTATATCCTTGTAGAAACGGTGGGCGTTGGACAAAGCGAAGTGGAGATCGCGGGCCTGGCCGACGTAACGGTAGTTGTACTGGTACCGGAAGCCGGTGATGATATCCAGGCGATGAAGTCCGGGGTCATGGAAGTGGCGGATATATTCGTAGTGAACAAGAGCGATCGCCCGGATGCTGACCTGTTCGCGAACAACCTGAGGCTAATGACCGGCCCTTCATACGTGGAGTCTGGTCACGAGATTCCCGTATTGAAAACGGTGGCCAGCAGTTACCAGGGGATGGATGAACTCTGGACGGAAATCGAAACGCAGCTCCAACAAAAGGCCCTTCCGGACAGACAGCTGCAATTGCTCGCGGAGCGGGCCTGGCACCTGATACAGAAAAAGCGGATGAAAGACGTGAACAGGGACAGCCTCCGGGAAATGATTCGTACGGCCATCAGCCAGGGAAGCTTTAATTTGTATTCATTTATCAAGACATTCTGAATATATGGAAACCATTCCTGATCAGGGTTTACCCAGGGCTGCACATCACCAGCCGGCATGCGTACACGCAGAGGCAGGGAGGACATTCTCCTGGTGCACCTGCGGCCTGAGCGAAAAGCAACCGTTCTGCGACGGTCGTCACAAACAGGTTGAAGGCATGCCTTATAAAAGCCTTAAAGTGACGTTTGAAGCAGCGGAAACCGCATGGCTTTGCCAATGCAAGCAGACTAAAAATCCGCCTTACTGCGACGGGAGCCACCGCCATCGCTGAGTCGCTTATAGAAGACCTGCCGTATCTTGCAGGCTTATCCACCTGACATGCAGACAGATTACCTGGTTATCGGTTCCGGAATTGCCGGCTTAACTTTCGCGCTGAAAGTGGCACAGGACCGGCCTGACAAAAAAATCACGGTCATTACAAAGACCTTCTCGGACGAAACCAATACCAAGTATGCCCAGGGTGGCGTGGCCGCCGTTTGGGACGAGGACCAGGATGATTACAACAAGCATATCGAGGATACCCTGATCGCCGGTGATGGTCTGTGCAACCGGGATGTGGTGGAGATTGTGGTGAAGGAAGGCCCAACACGCGTCCAGGAAATCATCGACTGGGGTGCACGTTTCGACAAGGAACCGGACGGTGATTATGCCCTGGGAAAAGAAGGGGGGCATAGCGAGTCGCGCATCCTCCATTACAAAGATGTTACCGGGAAGGAAATCGAAAGGGCCCTGCTGGAAGCGGTCCGCCGCAGACCCAATATCGAAGTCCTGAACCATTGCTTCGTCATCGATCTTATCACCCAGCACCACCTGGGATACCTGGTGATGAAATCCACGCCTGATATTGAATGCTATGGTGTCTATGCACTGAACCTCGAAAACAACCGGATCGAAAAAATACTTTCCGGCATGACCTTGCTTGCCACCGGCGGCAACGGGCAGATCTACCGGACCACCACCAACCCAGCCATCGCCACCGGCGACGGCGTAGCCATGGTGTACCGCGCCAAGGGAAGGATCGAGAATATGGAATTCATCCAGTTCCATCCCACCGCATTGTACGAGCCGAATGTAAAGGGACAGTCTTTTTTAATCACCGAAGCCGTCCGCGGAGACGGTGGCATCCTGCGTAACCATAAGGGGGAAGCCTTTATGGAGCGATATGATGAACGCAAGGACCTCGCCCCGCGGGATATCGTGGCCAGGGCGATCGACAGCGAAATGAAGATAAACGGTACGGAGCATGTATGGCTCGACTGCCGCCATATGGGAGAAGAGAAATTCATCCATCATTTTCCCAATATATACGAGAAGTGCAAGAGCATTGGCATAGATGTCATGAAGGGGATGATCCCCGTTTCCCCGGCTGCCCATTACAGCTGCGGGGGCATCAAGACGGATGCGATGGCCCGTACAACCATTCGAAACCTGTACGCTACGGGCGAATGCGCCTCCACGGGCCTGCATGGGGCAAACCGGCTTGCCTCCAATTCATTGCTGGAAGCCATGGTTTTCTCACACCGCGCGTACCTGGAAGCGGTGAGGCTTGCCGATGCGCTGCACACCAGGGACGATATCCCTGATTGGAATGCCAATGGCACCACCGCACCCCGGGAAATGATCCTGATTACCCAGAGTCTTAAAGAATTACAGCTGCTCATGACAGACTATGTGGGTATCGTACGCACCGATGTGCGGCTCCAAAGGGCCAGCCGCCGGCTGGACCTGCTGTATGAAGAAACGGAGGCCCTCTACCAGAAGACCGAGGTTTCACCGCAGTTGTGCGAACTCCGGAACATGATCACGGTATCTTACCTGGTGGTGAAGGGAGCGCAATTCCGCAGGGAAAGCCGCGGCCTGCATTTCAACACGGACTACCCGTACAAAGGCAGGCTGGTACAGAATATCGTGCTGTAAGCATTTATAACGTTCAAGGATACCTGTAATCATGTACTACCTCGTCTACGGAACTCTTTACCTCCTGTCCCTCCTTCCATGGTTTGTCATGTACGGGCTGAGCGACCTGTTGACTTTCCTGAACTGGAATATTTTCGGTTACCGGAAAGACGTTGTCCTGGGCAACCTGCGGATCGCCTTTCCGGAGAAGACGGAACCGGAAAGGGAAAAAATCGCCAAAGACTTCTACCGGAATTTCACCGATACCATCGTGGAATCCATCAAGGTGATCAGCATGAGCGAGAAAACACTGCAAAAGAAGTTCATTCCCAATATGGAGCAGATCGATGAGGTTTGCAGCCTCGGGGCAAACGTCCATATCCACGCCATGCACAATTTCAGCTGGGAAATCGTGAACCTGGGGGCCTCCAGGGTCTGGAAGATGCCTTTTATGGCCGTGTATATGCCCATTACCAACAAGCACCTGGAGAAAATCTTCCGGAAGGTGCGCAGCCGGTACGGCACCATCCTGGTACCTGCCACGGATTTCAAGACGAAATTCCGTGAGTATGAAAAGCAGCATTACAACATCGCATTGGTGGCCGACCAGAACCCCGGATCACCGGCGCATGCGTATTGGGCTAATTTTTTCAGCAAGCCGGCGCCTTTTGTACGCGGCCCGGAAAAATCAGCCCGGAGCAGGGGGCTGGCGGTTGTCTTCGGTCATTTTTACCCCGTCCGGAGAGGCGTATACACCATAGACGTCAAAGTCATCACGAAAAACGCGGCGGAAACCGCCGAAGGGGAACTAACGCTGGCGTATATACGATATGTGGAAGCGTGCATCCGCAAGCAACCCGCGAATTATCTGTGGAGCCATCGCCGCTGGAAGCACGAATGGAAGCCGGAATACCAGGCGTCTACGATTGAGCCGCTGAAAGCCTGATTAATTGAGGGCCTTGGGGTCTTTCTCCGTTTTGATCCGGCTCTCCTGCACGATCGCGTCCCATCCGCCCGCCACGTTGCGCAGGTTGTGCAAACCCTCCCGCTTGAGCAGCGAAGCAGCGATCACGCTCCGGTAACCGCTTTTGCAGTGTACATAAACTGCCTGGTTTTCATCAATCATGGCAATGTTGGCCATGTCATTAAAAACTTCCAGGGGCATCAGCAGGGCGTCTTTTACATGACCGTCTGCGTATTCCGTTTCATTGCGGACATCCAGCACCAACAGGTTTTCATCGAAGGGGATATCCATCGCCAGTTCATCAGCTTCCACTTCAATGATCATATCGATGGGCTTGCCGGCAGCTGTCCAGCTGGGGAAGCCGCCCTCGAGGTACCCTTCCGGTTCCGGGAAGCCTGCTTTTTTCAGGAGATCGCAAACCTCGGACTCCGTGCCCTGCGTGCATACCAGCAGGAGTGTGAGGGATTTGTCAATCAGCGTCGCTGCCCATTCGCCGAAGCGCGGAGACGAAATCCCGATGAACACCGCACCGGGAATAAAGCCGTTTACAAATTCACCGGCGCTTCTGGTGTCCAGCACCAGGACATCAGGCTCTTGTATTTTCCTTGAAAATGCTTCAGGCAGCAAAGCTTTCATATCCATTATTTTAAGCTGCGCAAAGATAGACAATAAAAAACCCGGACACGGGGTCCGGGCTAAGCAAGGCAGGCAATCGTACTTACTTAAGCAGGTCATCCACCAGGTTGTTGATCTGCGCCAGGCGCTCTTCATTCACCCGGTAGTAGATATATTTTCCGTCGCGTTCCGTTTTTACAATACCGGCCCGTCGGAGGATGGCAAGGTGTTGCGAAGCCACCGACTGTTCCAGCCGGAGTTGCACATAGATATCCGTCACTGTCATTTTTTGCTGTTCCTCGAGCAGGCGCAGCATCTGTTGCCTGAGTTTGTGGTTAAGGGCGCGCAAGACAAGGGCCGCCTTTTTGACATTCAGGTAATCGATCTTCATCGGAGACTGGAGCGTATTGGCATGAATTGTCGTGCTAAAACCACCGTTGGTGCCGTTGGCATTCATTCGTTCAGTATTATGGTCATCAAAAGGGTTAAAGCAGTACATGAGGCAACTGCAACCGTTTGCACAGCAAATATATTATACCCACTTACATGAATGAACATATTAAGGTTTTCGGCTATGGAAAAGTCCAAAACAGTTATAAGCCCGGACGAAGCGAAGGACTGTGAAAATCCTTTCCATACTGGGGGGCGGTCTGGATAAGGTTGCTGAAAACGCCCGCCTGGTAAAGGTTCCAGCTGATCCTCGCCAGCTCTTCCTGTCCCGCTTCCAGCGATGCAAAGACCGCATTGGGGTGATGCACCAAGGGCTTGAATTTAGCGGTGCCACCGCCGAAAAAAATGATTTTCCCTTCTTCGAGCTGGGTTTTAAACAGGGTTTCATCCAGGACGGTAGCCATCGGTTCGACGATGGTTTCGCCGGATGTTTTGAATAATGCCGTAAAAACTTCCATCCTGCGGGCATCAATCATCGGGCAGAGGTAGATCGCGTCTTCATGTTCACCGGCGGCCGCCATCCAGCGCAAGGTGTTGCAGGTGATCAGGGGTATCTGAAGGGCAAAACAAAGTCCTTTGGCCCCGGCCATTCCAACGCGTAACCCTGTGTAGGATCCCGGTCCGGCCACTACGGAAACCGCCGATAGATCCCGGATGCCGATGCCCGTTTCCCGGCAAAGTTCACGGATGGCCGGCTGCAGGAAAGAAGCATGTTCTTTTTGTGTTTCGCTTTCCCGGGAGGCCAGGATATGGCCGTTTTCGGCAATGCCTGCCATCGCCGTTTCAAGGGCTGTTTGTATGTGCAGGATAATACTCATGTGGTTTGTTGGAGCAATTGCAGCATACCCGGTGCAGGTTTGTACCGTTCATCGTCCCGGGAGAGTACTTCGAGCAGGTTATGGATGCGTTCGGGGCCGATCCTTGCGGCCCATTCAAAGGGACCGAAAGGATAATTCGTGCCCAGTTTCATGGCCGTGTCAATTTCTTCCCTGCTGCTCACCGCTTCCGCCAGGGCAAAGCAGGCTTCGTTGATGATCATGGCCAGCACCCGGGGCCTGAGCAGTCCCGGTATATCGGGCACCCATTCCCTCGCCCATGACAACTCATCCAGGAACGCATCTGCTTTTTCCCGAACCTTTTCCTTGCCACTGAGTTCAAGCAAAGGCCCGCCGGTAAATCCAGGCCAGCCGTTCATACGGACGATGGACGATGGGGTTCCATAGGCCGCAAGGGATCCGGTAACATCATT
Source organism: Chitinophagaceae bacterium (assembly GCA_025455365.1). Lineage (GTDB taxonomy): Bacteria > Bacteroidota > Bacteroidia > Chitinophagales > Chitinophagaceae > Pollutibacter. The sequence goes on from JALOMP010000030.1 coordinate 6,876, forward strand.
GATAAAAACAAGGTTTCCGGAATCCAGGAGGTGATATGGAAAATGTTTTACCGCCACTTCATCGAGGATGAAAACCGCATCGGCGTCCAGGGGAAACAAATCTGCGGAGACCTCGTGCGCAAATGTCCATGAAACACCTTGCGGAAGCTTTCGCATACCGCACTCCCCGAGCTGCGAAGCGTTTCCTATGGCAAGGACCTTCTTACCCTTCATCCTGCAAAAATAGGTTGGTTGATTCCAATAAACTTCGCAATTTTAGCACTACACAAAACTTCATGCCATGTCAAAGGTCATCATAGAAACTGCTTCAGCGCCCGCACCGATTGGCCCGTACAGCCAGGCCGTTAAATCGGGTAACATGTTGTTCATCTCCGGCCAGGTGGCCATCAATCCTGCCTCGGGCAATGTGGAAGCCACCGATGTGCAGGGCGAAGCGCACCAGGTGATGAAAAACCTGAAAGCCATCCTGCATGAAGCCGGGATGGACTTTTCCCAGGTGGTCAAGACCACTATATTCCTCACCGACATGAGTCATTTTACCACGGTCAACGAAGTGTATGCCGCCTACCTGGGCGGCACCTATCCCGCCCGTGAAACCGTAGCCGTCAAAGGGCTCCCCAAAAATGTGAACGTGGAAATCAGCATGATTGCCGTAGCGTAGGGCGGTTCATTGTTCATGGTTCATCGTTCATAGTAAAGAGTCAGGACGATTCACATGTAAACACCATGCGTTTTTTCAAGAACCAAACCGGATCCTCATGTGTATGAAGCGAACCATCCTGCTTGCCATCGGATGCTTGTCGTCCCTGCTCCAAACCGTTGCACAGCCTGATCCCTGGGTGATCCGTGCCTCGGAACTCAACCCATCGAACTATTATGGCATTACTGCCGCCAACGGCATGATCGGCATCGTTTCCGCCCCTGAACCTTTCAGGATCAAGGACGTGGTGCTGGCTGGCGCCTACGATAATTACGGGCGGGGACGGGTGAGCAATTTCCTGCGCAGCTTCAACCTGCTCAACATGTACCTGGAGATAGACGGGCGGCGGATTGATGCGAAGGCGGCAACCGGCTTCCGGCAGGAACTGGATATGAAGAAAGCCAGGTTCACCGGCTATTTTGACGTGGGCGATAAAGCCACCGTTGAATACAGCTATTATGCACTGAGGCACCTGCCCTTTACCGTACTGATGGATGTAACCATCCGGGCCAGGAAAGATATCAGCATTGGCGCGGCCAGTGTGATGGAAGCGCCGGATGCACTGCGGGACGTGGAGAATTATTACAATGAAATTGACCGGCCGCATGTTGTGATCAGCCTGTTGACGTCTTCGGCGAAAAGTCCCACGGGAAAGTTGCTCATGTGTGCGTCCAATACCTTTCTTTTTCCCGATCCCCATGGCCAGGAACCCCGGGTGATCCATGAGATGTGGGACAACAACATGCACCTGATGAAATTCGCCCGCAAGCTTAAGGCAGGCGAGACCTATCGATATTCCATCGCCGGTTCATCCATCACGTCCGCCCATCACGACGATCCGCTCAATGAAGCGGAGCGGCTCACCATCTATGCCAAACTGGAAGGTAGGGACCGCCTGCTACAGTTCCACGAAAAAGCCTGGGAAGACCTCTGGCAAAGCGATATTGTCATTGAGGGTGATGCGCAAAGCCAGCAGGATGTGCGCAGCATGCTCTACCACCTCTATTCGTTCAGTCGCGAAGGAACGGCTCTATCGCCATCGCCCATGGGACTGAGCGGCCTGGGGTATAATGGGCATGTCTTCTGGGATACGGAGTTGTGGATGTATCCCGCCGTTCTGGTCCTTCGCCCGGAAATCGCCAGGAGCATGGTGGAATATCGTTTCCAGCGGCTTGATGCCGCGAAGCGAAACGCATTCTCCAAAGGCTTCCGTGGCGCCATGTTCCCCTGGGAAAGCGCGGAAACCGGGGTGGAAGAAACGCCGGTATGGGCACTCAGCGGGCCCTTCGAACACCATATAACCGCCTGCGTGGGCATCGCCGCATGGAATTATTATTGCGTCACGCAGGACAGGACCTGGCTGCGCGAGAAAGGCTGGCCGATACTCGCGGCAACCGCCGATTTCTGGGCCAGTCGTGTAGAACGCAACGGGCCGGGGAAGTATGATATTAAAAATGTGGTGGCAGCCGATGAATGGGCGGAGAACGTGGACAACAATGCGTTCACCAACGCGGCGGCAAAAGCCAACCTGCAGGCAGCCACGGCCGCCGCTAAAATCCTGGGCATACCGCCCAATGCAGACTGGCAGCTGGTGGCTTCCAATATTCCCATCCTGCAATTCCCGGACGGCGTAACCCGTGAACATGCTACGTATAACGGCGAAGGCATCAAGCAGGCAGATGTCAACCTGCTGTCTTACCCGCTGAAGGAAATCACCGATCCGGCCAGGATCCGCAGGGACCTGGAATATTACTCCAAAAGGGTACCGGACGAAGGCACGCCGGCGATGACACAGGCAACCTTCACCACGCTGTACGCCCGGTTGGGCGATGCGGACAAAGCCTGGCACTGGTTCCAGGATTCCTATATACCCAACCTGAATCCTCCCTTCCGCGTGATCGCTGAAACCAAGGGGGGGACCAATCCCTATTTTGCCACCGGAGCAGGCGGAATCATTCAGAGCGTGCTGATGGGTTTCGGTGGACTGGACATTACCCCAACCGGTATCATCCAGGGAAAATCAACACTACCTGCTCACTGGAAAAGCCTAACAATCAAGGGAGTAGGCATTGATCGGAAGACGTATGTGGTTAGGTAAAGTTCACGGTTCGCAGTTCATAGTTCATAGTTCATGGTTCGTGGTTCATGGTTAGGATCTGTGGGATAAGCGGTATCCGGTTACGAATCGTCCAACCCAATGACCAGATTCGATAACAATCAGCCAATCATTTACAGGCTGTCTCTACGAACCACGAACCACGAACCATGAACTATGAACTATGAACTATGAACCCTGAACCCTGAACCATGATGACGTTTCCTGCAGCATTTCTCCTATATTTACGGTCTGTAAACAAGATTTGAGAAAAATCCTGGCCATACTACTGCTTGCCGTGCACCTCTTTAACAGCGGTGGCTACCGGCTTGTATTCAACCAGATGGAAGAGTCGGTTGGACAGCGGATGATTTCCAGGATTGATGAACAGGCATATGACGACCAGGACCTGGTGGAGATTAAGGTACCGGTAAACCTTCCTTACCAGACCAACTGGCCCGAATTCGAACGCTACGACGGTGAAGTATACATGAATGGGGTACACTACAATTATGTCAAGCGTAAACTGCATAATGATACCCTGATCCTGCTCTGTCTTCCGAATGCGGAAAAGACCAACCTGTTCAACGCCCGGGAAACCTTTTTCTCCCTGGTCAATGACCTCCAGCAGGACCAGCCGGCAAAACAGCATCCCGCGCCGGTCAAGTCCGTCAAGTTCGCCCAGGCAGATTACATCGTGGAGGAGTTAATCCCCTTTCATCCTGGTGTTTCATCCGCAATCATTTCTTTCCCTGACTATACAGCAACCAACCTGCGTGACAGCCATGGCCGCAGCCTGGAACAGCCTCCCGATACCCGCCTGGGTTAATTCGTTCCAGAATTCTTTTTTCCTCATCACATTATTTTCTTCATGAAACAAGCTATGGCAATGTTTTGCCTGGCTCTCCTGCTGGCTGCATGCAATGGTAGCGGCAAGGATGAGCTGCAAAGCAATTTTTCCGCTGATCCGTTTTTATACAGCAAAACCGTCAAGAAACTGAATGACATCGTCCTGGAGAACAATTTCCCGCCGATGATCGCCGCGAGAAACTATGCATATGCCAATATCGCGGCCTATGAATGCATTTCCGCGGGTGATTCGGCATATCCATCCCTGGCGGGCCAGATTCGGCATATGCCGGAAATGCCCAGGCCTGCTGAAGCCAATATTGACTTCAGCCTGGCGGCCTTGCTGGCATTTGTCAAAGTAGGCAATGCAGTCACTTTCCCGGAAGGCAGCATGATGGGATATTATGACCGGTTGCTTGAAATGGCGGATAGTGCAGGCATTTCTTCCATGCGGATCAGCAACAGCAAGGTCTTTTCGGATTCCATTGCATCGGCGGTTCTCGCCTGGAGCAAGGGTGACCATTACAACGCCACACGGGGGGCTTCCCGGTACACCGTAACCGAGGCTGCGGGCCGCTGGGTGCCCACACCGCCCATGTACGCCACCGCGCTGGAGCCCCACTGGATGGAGATCCGGCCATTTGTCATGGATTCCGCTTCACAGTTCATGCCCGTGCGTCCACCGGCTTTTGATGTGAATAACAGGAACAGCGTTTTTTTCAAGGCCCTGCTGGAGGTAAAAAACATCGGAGACAGCCTCACGGAGGAACAGAAGCATATTGCAGATTTCTGGGACGATAACCCCTTTAAGATGAATGTAACCGGCCACGTCATGTTCGCCACCAAGAAGTTCTCCCCCGCCGGGCACTGGATGAACATCACGGGTATCGGGGCCATGAAAGCCGGGGCGGATTTCAATACTACCGTTGCCGCATATGCGAAAACATCCATCGCCCTGTTCGACGCGTTCATCAGCTGCTGGGACGAGAAATACCGGAGTAACTACATCCGGCCTGAAACCGTGATCAACAGCCTGCTCAGCCAGGACTGGAGGCCTTATATACAGACACCTCCGTTCCCCTCCTATACCAGCGGGCATTCCACGATTTCAGCGGCCGCCGCGGAAGTGATGACGGAATATTTCGGCGATAAGCTGGCGTTCACGGATACATCCCTGCTCGAATTCGGCATCGCCAACCGGGAGATCAAATCCTTCCGGGACGCGGCGCAGGAAGCCAGTATTTCCAGGCTCTTTGGCGGTATTCACTATCGTTTTGACCTCGATGAAGGAAATACGGCGGGACGCAAACTCGGGGAGCATATCGTGGCAAGGCTGCAGATGCGCCGTAGAAATTAGCCGGTAACACGACAGCCGGATTTTTTAAACAACCAAGACCATTACTACATGCAACGCAAACATATCCTGGGATTCCTGTGCCTGCTGGCTTTCTGGATCCCCAAACAAAAAATACAGGCGCAAACTGAATGGGATGCGATCATGATGAATAAGAACCAGTTCTGTATCGGTCCCATGTACACCCACTCATCCTGGACGAACTACTGGGAAGGAACCTTGAAAAGGGAAAACCTGAATATTGGACGAATCACCACCCAGTCTGTTATGTTGATGGCCAACTACGGCATCACGGACAACCTCAACATCATGGTGGCAGCGCCATATGTATGGACGGAAGCTTCCGCCGGCACCCTCGGCGGCCTGAGCGGGGTGCAGGATATTTCCGCCTTTGTCAAGTGGAAGGCCATCCGGACAAACCTGGGAAAGGGTAAACTGTCCGTCTTTGCCGTGGGCGGCATTTCCACGCCCCTGTCCGACTACGTGATCGATTACCTGCCCCTGTCGATCGGGCTTGGATCAACCAACCTGACGGCCCGGGGAATGGCGGACTTTATCCAGGACAGCTGGACAGTCACGGGATCAGCCGCCTACGTGCACAGGAGCAATGTAACGATCGACCGGAACGCCTATTTTGATACGGAGATCAGGTATACCAATGAAGTGCAGATGCCGGATGCAGCGCAGTTCCAGCTACGGGGAGGCTATCGTGGCAAATACCTCATCGCCGAAGCCCTGTTCACCAACTGGACAACCCTGGGTGGTTTCGATATGACGCGGAATAATATGCCCTTCCCGTCCAACCGGATGAATGCAACAACAGCCGGACTGTATGTCAAATACACCGTGAAGAACCATACCAACCTGTCCGTCCTGGGGTCGGCAAACTTTACCCTGGCCGGCCGCAACATGGGGCAGGCCAACGCGTACAGTGCCGGAATCTTTTATGCTTTCTATTTCGGCGGACAAAAAGGCAAGAACCAATCCATTAAATCAGCACAATGAAAAAGACAATCAACATACAAAATATATTCCTGGTGGCGATGATCGCCATGGCATGTTCCTGCTCCAAGGGGATCGAAGAGCGTACGGATGGCTTGCCGCCCCTGAATCCCGTTCGTGCCGACCAGGATGCCGGCACCTGGACGCCCATCCTGCTTACCGGTCCAACTGAGTTCACGGTAGCGGCACCCATTTCAACAGCTTCGCCGGATTACCGGATCCAGATCAACGAGATCAAGTCGATGCAGTCCCGAATGACGGAGGCGGACAAAAAACTGGTGGAATACTGGAGCGCGGGAGCCGTTCTTCGCTGGAACGAAATCATGCGTGAACTGGTGGCCCTGCATAACCTGCCGCCATACCAGAATGACGATGGTACGTATCCCTTCCCGGACCCCAATAACCCGCTCGCGTACCCGCTGTTTCCGTTTGCCAACCCGCCCTATGCGGCAAGGGCCTATGCGTACACCGCGGCGGCTCAGTATGACGCACTGGTGGCCGGCTATTACTACAAGGACGAATACAAGCGTCCTGCCCCCTATGTGGTGGACAGCACACTGCAGGTGATGGTACCCAAAACCACGCTGCCTTCCTATCCTTCCGAAGACGCCGTGGTTGCAGGTGCGGCTGTGGAGATGCTCACCTTGCTCTTTCCCGGCGACCAGGATTTTATCCGCCAGAAAGCGGAAGAACATAAGAAAGCTCGTATGCTGGCGGGTGCCAATGTGCGTAGCGACATAGAAGCCGGTGAAGCCCTTGGCAGGTCGGTAGCCAGGAAGTTTGTATCCCGTGCACGTACGGACAGGGCAGGCGTGGCGGCAGGTAACCAGGCTGTTTGGACAAAACTGGAAGAAGATACCAAAGCACGTGGCGAGATTCCATGGATCAGCCTTGAAACACCCAAGCGGCCGCCCATGCTGCCGCTCTTTGGTAAAGTGCGTTCCCTGATGCTGGATTCCCTTACGCTGGTGTCCCTTCGCCCCGGACCACCACCTTCCACCTCGAGCGACCAGATGAAGGCGGAAACGGAAGAAGTGTACCAGGCGATTAAAAAGGCAAGTCGCGATGACATCGCCATTGTCCATAATTGGGCCGATGGCGTGGGAACCTATACGCCCCCGGGGCACTGGAACGCCATCGCCGCTGAGGATTTTATCCGGCAGGATTTCAGCGAAGTGCGTTGGGCCCGCAACATGGCACTCCTCAATATCGCCATGATGGATGCGGCGATTGTGTGCTGGGATGCCAAGTATACCTATTTCAATCCCCGTCCGTCTCAATTGAACGCCGCTATCAAGACCAGTACCGGGACTCCGAATTTCCCGGCCTATATATCCGGCCATTCCACGTTCAGCGCGGCGGCTGCAGCTTTCCTGGGCCATATCCTGCCGGAAAAGGCTGCGGCGTATAGTGCGATGGCGCAGGAAGCATCCCGTTCCCGTCTGTTGGGAGGCATACACTATCGCAGCGACTGTGAAGTGGGACTGCAGGTTGGAACCAATGTGGGTTCCTACTGTATTCAAAGAGCCAAGACAGACGGCGCGGATTAACTTTTTTTAGTTTTTTGACAACACAGTGGTTTTAGGGGGCATGCTCCTGGAGGTTTCCACCTTCTTGTACGGACAGTGAATGCCAGAATCCCTTCACAGGGATTCTGGCTCCTGCCCGTGAAATGCCGCGTAACATTTCTAAGCCGGCTAATGCACATTACCCAATCCTACTGCTTAAAAAAATTGCGCGTGATGGGAAAAAAATTTCTTTTCTGGACCGGACTTTCCGGGCTTCTCATCGTTGAATTGTTTTCCGTGTACTTGATCATGCCCTTTCCGGGCAGCCAGGAAATACAGAGCCTTGACCTGGCATATTTCCTCTACCGCTGGAGATGGATATTCAGGATCTTTTTTATCGGGTTGCTCGTCTATGGTTCCCTGGATAGCTTGTGGCAACGGAAATGGATACCCTATGCGGCCATCGTTTTTGTAACGGCTTGTATATTGATGCTTCAGTTTAAGATGTCGGCTGATCGCATGTTTCTCCAGCCACGCAACCTCAACATGGCTGCGGCACCACAAAACAACGTGGATCCGGCCAGGCTGGTGATCGGGGTGGAAAAAGATGGAGAAGCCAGGGCTTATCCCATACAGTATCTTGCCTACCATCACCAGGTCCTGGACAGCCTCGCCGGAAAACCCATCATGGTTACGTATTGCAATGTATGCAGGACCGGCAGGGTGTTCGAACCTTTCGTGGATGGCCATTATGAAACGTTCAGGCTGGTAGGGATGGACCGGTACAATGCGATGTTCGAGGATGCAACTACCGGGAGCTGGTGGAGGCAGGCCACGGGCGAAGCGGTACAGGGACCGCTCAGGGGCCGCCAACTGCCGGAAATTTTCAGCATACAAACCAGCTTACGTGCCTGGATGACGCTGCATCCACAAAGCCTTGTCATGCAGGCCGATGAGGCTTTTAACCAGCGGTATGACAGTACCACCCATTATGAAACAGGCAGGAGCCGGAAAAAACTAACGGGAACGGATAGCTTGTCCTGGAGGCGAAAATCATGGGTGGTGGGCCTGGTTCACCGTGGCCAGGAAAGAGCTTACGACTGGAACCAACTGCTGGAAAAAAGGATTTTGCCCGATACCCTGGGCGGAATGCCCGTGTTCCTGGTTGTCTCCGCCGATTCTGCCAGTTTCTTTGCGTTTGAACAGCCAGTGGGCACTACCACGTTGTCGATCCGTTCAGACACCATCGAAGTCAATGGTCGCCGCTACCGGCTGGATGGAAAAGGTCTTGATACCAATGCCGTGCTGAACCGGATCCGTGCCTACCAGGAATTCTGGCATAGCTGGGAAACATTCCACCCCCTGGGCAGCAGGCACTGAGGCGTTTACCGGAATGAAGCGGATGCCGTAACTT
>JALOMP010000031.1 GCA_025455365.1 Chitinophagaceae bacterium
ACGGAGAAAATGATCTCGTTGTATGCGCCGAGGTCGCTGCGGGAATACTGCACCAGTCCCATGGCCAGCACCTCATCGCCCCGCCAGGTCAGCCCCGGCTTCAACCCGGTACCCGCCAGGCTTGGATACAGCAGCCCTTTGCGTACCCGGAACAGGGCCACCAGGTAGTGTACATTGTAAAAGTGACATGGCAGGAACACCGTCCGCCCGCTGGACAGGGTAACGATTCGCTGGGACGTTCCCCAGAAGGAATCGCCGGCAGGAAGCTGCTTTTCTTGCATAGGCTAAATATACCCTTTATCCCTTCGTCCAGCAAAGGCTGAAAGCCTGAACAGGACTGACTTGACCCATCCCAAAACCTGACGAAGATCACCCCTCTCCGGGGCATCCAGGCATACCTTTGTGGTATGGGATACCGTTCTATACTGGAAGAAAATGATTGGCAGAAGGATCTGGATAAAACAAAAGACAACACCATGAAAAAGATCGTTGTACCCGTGGATTTCTCTGACGCGTCCAGGAACGCCGCAACCTACACTGCCTTGATGTCCAATGACATCCCGGAAAGCGAGTTGCTTCTCTACAATGTGTACGACAAGTTTTCCGCCGGCACGGATGGCAGCCTGCTTGCCGAAGAGGAAGATGCCATGAAAATCATTTCGGACAATGCCCTGCATAACCTGCGCAACGAAATCCTGCCCCTTACGAAGTCTACGATCGGTATCCTGTCTGAAAACGGTACCCTGGCCGTAAACCTGGAAAAACTCGTACTCCGCAACGGCATCGACCTGGTGGTGATGGGCATCAACGGAGCCAGCAAACTGGAACAGGTGCTCATTGGCAGCAATACATTGGATGTGATTAAGAAGGATAGTTTCCCCGTGCTGATCGTACCACCCCTGGCCAAGTATGCGCGCATTCATACCGCGGTCTTTGCCAGCGACTTTAAAGACGTTCGGAAATCCACACCGGTGGTAGCCCTGCGTAATTTGCTCGACCTCTTCCGCCCGGACCTGCACGTGATCCATATCGATGAAGAACAGGTTGCCCATATGGGCGACGATTTCAAGAAAGAGAAAGGCGCGATGGACGAACTGTTGCGCGGATTCAATCCTGAATACAGTTTCCTCGAAGCCCACGACTTCGTGAAAGGCATCAATAACTATGTTAAAGACCATCATGCTGACCTCATCATCACGGTACCGCACCGGCACAATTTCATCGCCGACCTGTTTTCGAAAACCCACACCGAGAAGTTGGTGTACCACACCGATGTACCGGTGCTGGCCGTGCATGAATAGAAGTATTGACCAGGGTTGCCCATAACCCCATAAAACATTAATAGCTGGTTTTCATTCAGGATTTTAGGATTTGAAGTCCCCCCGGCACCTTCGGGGGGATTTCATTTTGTATGCCGGCAATTATCCCTTTTCTTTAGGACTGGGTAACCCAACCCGCTTCCCCATCAAACATGTCCAGATTCCTGACCGTATTTCTGCTTTCAATTTCCCTGCAGGGCCGGGGGCAGGCGCAATTGGGCGATATTATTACAGTGCGAAAGCCCAACGGGCGCACGATCCAGACCTTCACCAAGGGATCTCCCATCGAGTTTATTGATCCCAACGGACGAACAGTGACGGGCCGGATACAGGATATACGTGATGATTCCGTTTTCCTGGTGCAGTTGGACGTCCGAACCCTCTATGGCAACACCGGTGCCGTTTTAACCGACACCATCGGGGCATGGACCACCGGTTATCACTACCGGGAACTGGTGCGCATCAAGGTATTCCACCGCGGAGGCTTCGTCCGCAACGTACTTCCTACGGCAATGATGATCGGCGGGGCAGGCTACGCGGTACTGAATGTGATCAATGGGGCATACCTCGATGAACCTATCACGGACCCGGAGAACCTGCAAAGCCTGGGCATCGCACTGGGGGTTTTTGGTGCCGGTTTTGCGATGAAAAAACTGTTCCCCCCAAACAACTATACAAAACCGAAACACGAAATACGATATATCCGCATGAAATAGCGGCAGGTCATTGAATGCTGCCTGCTTCCGCACGCACGCCACTGGTTTACCTTACAGGGATACCCCCGGGAGACCGGGTCTAAAGAGGTTCAGTTGGGCGTACTGCAACAACATGATCGTCTTTCCGTCCCTGATGTCTCCTGTTTTGATCATGTCAAGGGCCTGTGAAAAAGGGATTTCCAGCACTTCAATATTTTCCTGTTCATGAGCGAGTCCACCGCCATCGGTCATTTTCATGTCGGCCGTATAAGGGGCGATAAAAAAGTGGAGGATCTCCGTCACCGAGCCCGGGCTCATATACGCTTCAAATACCTTCTTCACCTCACCCACCTGGTATCCCGTTTCCTCTTCCGCTTCCTTGCGGATAGCGGTCTCAGGATCCAGCGTATCGAGTAACCCGGCGCAGGCCTCGATCAGCATGCCGTCTGCATTGCCATTGAGGTAGGTCGGCATCCGGAACTGGCGCGTAAGGATCACCGTTCCCTTACCCGCATTGTATAACAGGATGGCCGCGCCATTGCCACGGTCGTACACTTCGCGCTGCTGGTGCTCCCAGCTGCCATCCGGCTTCCGGAAATCATAGGTGGCTTTCCGCAAGACATACCAGTTCCGGGAGAGGATGGTCACTTCGAGGTTGGCTATGTTTGGGTTCATGGTTGACAGTTTACGGTTGACAGTTATCGACATACCTTTTCTAGTACCTGCAAAATCTCCACCATCGCCGCCGTATCCAGCGTACAATAGGCCAGGAGATCGTTGCGGGTTTTCTGTATCAGTGCCTCATCGGTGATATGAATGAGTTCTTCGAATGCTTCTGAGGCAGCCTGGCCGTCCGCGATGGCGAGGGCCTCGTAATGCAGGCCGGGTACCAACGCGGGCAATACACTTTTAATGGAGTGCGAACCCTGCATGCCGGGTGCGTAATACCATTTTTTCTCAAATGGCAGCATCAGGTCAACCACCCGGCTGATGACCAACTGGATGGCTTCCCGATGCTCCGGGAAATCGCGCGCGATTTCCTTTAAGCGCCCTACTTCAAAGTCGCGGTTATAGGCAAGTATAGAGCCTTTATCGCCCAACACCAGGAGCAGTTCCGCAATAAAGGCTGGTCGCGGATCGGGGCCGGCCTCGGCCAGGAAAGATCGATGCAACGGCTGCGAGCCGGCTTTGTCAACCTGGTGGATTGAAAACTGGAATGGTAGCTGCTGGTACGGCCTTGTTCCCGGATACCGGGGAATGGCGGGCTGGAAGCATTCGAAGTCTACCAGGTGCAGGGGATACTGAAGCGTATCCAGCCACTCCCTCAGCCGGGCATGATCGGCATACGGCATACCGCTCACGGTAGCGTGTACCTGCATTTTCTGGGCGTCGCTGAGCGGAAAATCCGCCGGAATTTCCTCCTGGCGCAACAACCCGCTTCGATACAGCCGGAATTTCTTCTCGCTGCCCATGTGCATGACGTCGAAAATGGAGGGGCTGGGAACATGGCTCCAGCAGTGCCCGGTAAAGGGGCAGGGATAAGGGGTGCGACAATGCGGGCCGATGTCCACCTCCGGTATGTCCTCGGCATCAAGCAACGATTTCATCCGTGGAAGCAAGCGGGCGATCTCACCTTGCAGGGGCTGGATCCTCTTCAACACGGGTACCCGCTGGAAGAGGCGCACCGGGTCTGCCTTTTCTTCCAGGACATACTGGTTGTCAATGTGCAGGATGAAAAACTTCCCTACCGGGATTTTTGCGCCGCGCAACACAAAATACTGGAAGGCACAGTCGCTCAGGTAGTGCTCTTTCACGGAGGTCCCGCTCTTTACCTCATATGCGTGCCAGTGTGCGCCTTTCCGGACCAGGATATCGACCGAGGCAAAGAGGCCGTTGTAGCTGAAGGCGGCCTCGTATATCACCTGTTCGCCGTCGTCCATCAGTTCACGGGTCCGTCGCAGGGAATCGACCGGATCAAAGGGCTCCGAAGAAGCGTCCCGCCCGCCGGGGAAACATTCGCGCGCATATCGGCCGATCTCCCTTCCTTTCCGCATCCTGTCGCCACCCTGCCCATCGCCGTCCTCCTTGTGTTCCGGCGCATTCCACTGGAGCCAGAGCCGCTTGGGGCATTGACGGCCGTTCAGGAACGCAGTTTTGGACAAGAATATATTTTCCGGCTTTGGGGGCACCCTGTAAAGATAGGGTGCGCCACCGGGACGGGTACGCCCTTTGTGTATCCTTTTGTATATTCGTACAAACAACTTGCCATGACGATTTCCAGAAGAAAATTCCTTAAGCAATCTGCTTTTACCGTAGCCGGCGGAGCATTCCTTACCAATCGTATGATGGCCCTGTCCATGCCTTCCAAAGAACTGAAGGAGCTGACGGGCGTACAACTTTATTCGATCCGCGATGAGATGAAAAAGGATGCCATGGGCACCCTTAAGGCCCTTGCCCAGATGGGCTACAAGCATGTGGAGCATGCCAACTATGTCAACCGTAAATTCTATGGCTGGTCCGCCAGCGAGTTCAAAAAAATCCTGGACGACCTTGGCATGACCATGCCCAGCGGGCACACGGTGATGACATCACAACACTGGGACGCCTCCAGGAAAGATTTTACAGACGCCTGGAAATACACCGTTGAAGACGCCGCAACCTGCGGACAGGATTTTGTGATCAGCCCCTGGCTGGAGGAGGGCAAGCGCAAAACGGAGAGCGACCTGAAATCGTTCATGGAGGTCTTCAACAAATGTGGCGAACTCTGCCAGAAGTCGGGCATGAAATACGGTTACCACAACCATGATTTCGAGTTTTCACAAAAACTCGGCGACCGTACCGTATTCGACATTATTCTTTCCGAAACCGACTCCAAACTGGTTATACAGCAGCTGGACATCGGCAACATGATCAACGGCGGCGCGAAAGCCCTGGACATCATGAAGAAATATCCGGGTCGCTTTGAATCCATGCACGTGAAGGATGAGATCGCTGCCAGCGGCGGGCATGAAAAATTCGAGTCTACCATCCTGGGCAAAGGCATCGTGCCTGTCAAGGAAGTCATCGACCTCGGCCGCAAATGGGGCACGAAACATTTCATCATCGAGCAGGAATCCTACCAGGGCAAGACACCACTGGAATGCGTGAAAGAGGACCTGGCGATCATGAAGAAATGGGGCTATTAGAAAGTAAAAAATGAGAAGTAAAAAGTGAGAAGTACTTTTCACCTTTCACTTCTCACTTTTCATTTTCCTACAGCCTGTTCAACACATCCACCGTCTGCCGGTAGATGTGTTTTGTTTTTTCGGGACTATCCCCGATGCATACCACACCCAGTTTACCATATTGCGATAAAGCGCCGATGAGGTGGAACATGACGCCTTCCTGCAGGGTGGCGTCAAAATGCAGGCTGTGTTCGATGGCCACATCGATCAGGTCCTGCGGGGTGAGTCCATGATATCGTTCGTGACTCAGGTTATCCGTGGAATAGTAATATCGCACCAGGCCGTTGGCGGTATAGTATAGGCCGTTTTTCTCGTCGTACTCCCCGTTGGTAAGGAACTGCAGCATTAAATAGGGATGGGTGGTGCCACCCTTGCGCAGGTTGATTTCCAGTGCATAATGTTTCCATTCATGCTCTTCCTGGACAGACATGAAATCAACTGAAAAACGACCCAGGACGCCGCGGTCGCGCAGGAATTCGGCGATCGTCCGTCCCATCCTGCCAATATCGGGTGCGTATTCATTGGCGGCAGGGAAATAGGCGCCCTGGAATACCTGCCCGGTTTCGCCACCCAGCAGCTGGTCGTGCGTGGAAATCACATCCACCCGGGCGAGTGGACTGATGCGGCATTGCACGGAGGGCGATTGCTTGTTGGCCCCTTCGATGTACTCCTCCACGATACCGCCCATCTGGCGGAATTTGTGCATGAATGTGTCATAGTCCATCCCGGCAGCCACGATCTGGAGGTTTTCCCGGATCTGGTCTCGCACCCAGTGGTTCAGCCCTTTATGCAGCAATGCATTCTGGAAAGAAAAGATGGCATTGCCCTCACCGCTGAAACCATCGTTCATCTTCACCACGGCCTTGCGGAGCAAGGGGTTCCTTTCCTTCAGCGCCGTGAGTGCCGCGATCACTTCATCTTCGTTGGCGAGGTTTTCATATCCGTCGGGCAGCGGTAGTCCACAAGCCTTGAAAAGCTGGCGGCTCTTGCTCTTGGTTCCCCACTCATAAAGATCGGGATCACAACCATAAATGGGGATGCCCAGTTTAACGGCCAGCGTGCGCTCAAATTCCGTCACATTAAAACAGGCCATATGCGCCAGGTGACCGTGCGGGATCGCTTTCCGAATGCGCTCGATCAGCCTTGGACGCTCCAGGATTTTTTGCGTGAGGGACAGGGCTTCCTGGTCATAACAACTCAGCAGTGTCAGGCGCTGCCGGGCATGGTAACCGGTGATACCCGGAAGCAGGTGCAGGTAGTAGTCCACAATCACGGGATCCACCGGCACGCTGGTAACATATACCACATGCGTGTTTGGCATGCGCAGCAGCATAAGCATGCAAAGGAGCCGCTCCTCATAATACACATGCCCCCGGATTTTAGCCAGGATTTCCTGGTCGAGTGTCAGCGATGGAACTATGACGACCGTTTTTGGAGCACAGTCGTCCGGGAATACACATTCATACTGTGCCCTGAAACCGTCCTGGATCTGTTTGAATTGCTGGATTTCCTCTATCGTGCCGGGCTGGAATATGTAATCCTTCACCGAACGTGCAATCAATTTGGGTATGTCCCTGACCAATCCTTCCTTCATATACTTACTGTATTCTTTGACTAGTTCAGGGTAGGAATCTAAGCGAACATAATTTACGCAAAATAATCAGGGCGGGGAAATGTCCACTCGATCCGATATGGGCTATTTTTAAGAAAAGATAGTTTTTATCCCATGCCCGAAGCGAAAACAAGGGTAACCAGGCAATCCTGGCTTGAGAAAAAGATTGGCCCCGGGTTGGTCACCGGCGCCAGCGACGATGATCCCTCGGGCATCGCCACCTATTCGCAAGCCGGAGCCCGTTTCGGACTGGCCACCCTTTGGACGGCAGTCGTTACCTATCCCCTGATGGCTACCATACAGGAAATGTGTGCCCGCATTGGGTTGGTAACCGCCCAGGGACTCACGGGGGTACTTAAACGAAATTATCCGCGACCGGTCCTTTGGCTTATTGTTGGCCTGAGCTTCCCGGCCATTACCCTGAATATCGGTGCCAACCTGTCTGGCATGGGCGCCGTGGCGAATATGCTTGTACCCTCGGTGCCGGCCCCGGCTTTCAGCGTGTTGATTGCCATCGCCCTGGTGTATTTCATCGTCCGCTGGCCTTACCGTACCATCGCCAGGGTCCTGAAATGGTTCTGCCTGTCGCTCCTGTGTTACCTGGCTGTTCCTTTTCTGTACCGGCAGGACTGGATGCTGATCCTGCGAAGTACGTTCATACCGGATATCGAGCTGAATGCCCAATTTATGGCCATCGTGGTGGGCATCCTGGGTACCACCATTTCCCCCTATCTCTTCTTCTGGCAGGCTTCCATGGAAGTGGAAGAACTCCACCTGCGCAACCTGGTGGTTGACAAACGCATCATCCAGGGCATGCAGAAAGATGTTCGTTGGGGAATTTTCTTTTCCAACCTGGTGTTTTATTTTATCATCCTGACTACGGGTACCGTCCTCTATCGGGAAGGAATACACGATATTGAAACCGTTGAACAGGCGGCGCGGGCCCTGAAACCCCTGGCCGGTGATTTCAGCTACCTGTTGTTTTCCCTGGGCGTGCTGGGCACAGGCATGCTGGCGATCCCGGTGCTGGCAGGATCGCTGAGCTATATGATCAGTGAAACACTGGACTGGAATGAGGGACTGGACAAAAAATTCCATGAAGCGAAGGGCTTCTACATTGTCATGATCATTTCGATCCTGGCGGCCTTGCTGATCGGGTATACCGGAATCTCTCCTTTCAGGGCACTAATCGCCACAGCCATCGTGTACGGCCTGAGCGCACCCATCCTGATCGGCATGATACTCCATATAAGCAACAACAAAAAAATTATGGGCGAATACACCAACGGGGTGTGGTCAAATATCCTTGGATTCCTGACGCTGGTGCTGATGGTGGCTGCCGGGGCAGCTTTGGTGTATACATTTATGAAGTGAGATTTTAGAAGTTAGAAGTTTGGATTCACTTCCCACTTCTAAAATCAAAAATCTACCTTCTCAAAGTCCTTTCCACAATGCGCCGCCGATGCTGTCTTTACTTGCCCCTGTTACGGAGCTGAGGACGGTTGGCTCTTCACGCCACCGCAGTACGCCGAGAAATGCCATGATCAGGGCCTCCTTATAATTGCAGAGTCCGGGTTCCGGAACAACGGTTTCAAGCCCAAGCGGTTCCGTGAGCGCCCGTATGCGCGAAACCAGGAATTCGTTGAAAGCACCTCCGCCCGTGACCAGCATGCGGGCACCGCCGGCACTGGCTTCCCCGCTCGCGGCGAGTACCCTCACCAGCGCACGGCGGATTTGCTGGGCGATATGTTCCACATATGTCCGGAGTGCGTGGTTCGTGGATCGTGCATCAAGATGCAAGGGTTCATGCGCCGCATCCGGCGTAGCCATTCCGAAGTGGGCTTTCAACATCGGGAAAAGGACATCGGTACCAAAATCATTGGCGAGGGATTTCGGGTAAGGCTGATCGTAGTACGACAAACTGTTCAGTTTGCTGAGCAGGGCCGGGTCAGTTGTCCCCGCGGCGGCGAGGGCTCCGCCGGCATCGTAAGCCAGTCCCTGTTCCGCGGCCAGCATATTCAGGACGCGATTGGCCGGGCAGACATCAAATGCGATGTATGCGCCCTTTCCATTGCGGGAAATATTGGCAATACCGCCAAGGTTGAGGAAATATTCGTAGTCGCCCAGCAACAGTTTTTCACCCATGGGTACGATGGGGGCGCCCTGGCCTCCAAACGCCAGGTCCACTGCACGCAGGTCGCTTACCACCGGCAAGCCGGTCTCGGCGGCGATGGCAGCCCCACATCCAAGCTGGCCGGTCATATGTGGCGGCATGTGGAAGGTGGTATGCCCGTGTGAGGCAACCAGACCAGCCTGGTAGGCAAGACCATGTTCCTCAATAAATGCATTTACCTGCTGCCCGATATAGTGGCCATACGCGCTGTGGAGCAGCAGGTATTCCCTGGCAGGCAGGTGGACGGCATCGCGAAGCTTTTCCAGCCACTCCGGCGTATAAGGCATGCATCCCGCCGCCATGACCTGGTAACGCCATTTGCCGGCGATTTCCTCCAGTTCCACACAGGCTATGTCCATTCCATCCAGGGAACTCCCGCTCATGATACCAATCGCCCTGTAAACCATAACAGAATATATTTTAATGCGCTTATTAGGCTTGAAAAAGAGATATTTTGAATGCCGAATCGGCGCAATAGGTTAGATTTGCCGCAGCTTATCGAATGCCGAAATTAGCATAAAGTATGGTCATCAATCTCAGCGAATCGCATTCCCTGCTCAGCAACTGGATTGCCGAACTTCGAAACACTGAAATACAGACAGACCGCTTACGTTTCCGCCGCAACCTGGAAAGGATCGGCGAAATCATGGCCTATGAGATCAGCAAGGAAATGTCCTGGGAAGAGAAGGAAATCACCACCCCGCTGGGTACCTCTACCTGCAAAATGCTGAAAGAACAACCTGTACTGGCCACGATCCTGCGTGCCGGCCTCCCCCTCCACGTGGGCATGCTGAACTATTTCGACAAAGCAGACAACGCGTTTATCTCCGCATACCGTAAACACAACCGGGATGGCAGCTTTGACATCAAGCTGGAATACATTTCCTGCCCTCCGCTTGAAAACCGTGTCCTCATCCTCTGTGATCCCATGCTGGCCACCGGCTCCTCCCTGGTAAAAACCATTCATATCCTTAAGGATGAAGGTGTTCCAAAGGAAATCCACGTGGTATCGGCCATTGCCTGTACAGTGGGCATCGAATATGTCCGCAGGGAACAGCCCCATGTCAAAATCTGGTGCGGGGCGATCGATGAAGAGCTGACGGCGAAAGGATACATCGTTCCGGGTCTCGGCGATGCGGGCGACCTGGCTTATGGCGAGAAGTTGCAGGCCTGAAAATTTTCCCTTATTTTACAGCCCAAGCGGAGAACACATGCGTTATTTTTTCGGACTCGTGGTGGTGTTTTTTTTGTGCGAACCGGTGCAGGCGCAGGACCCGCATTTTTCCCAATTCTTTGCTTCCCCACTCACCCTGAATCCCGGCTATACCGGAAAATTCAACGGAACCTTCCGTGTAGCCGGCAATTACCGCAACCAGTGGCCAACCATCAACAATGCCTTTACAACGGCAACGGCGTCGGTAGATTTCCCGATCCTCACCAATGTGCTGCCGGTCAACGACGTTTGGGGCGTTGGCATCATGGGACTGAACGACCGCAGCGGGAACAAAATCCTCAATAATAATTTCCTCACCCTTTCCACGGCCTACCACAAAGGCCTGGATGAAAACGGGTACCACCAGATTACGGTTGGCTTCCAGGGCAGTTTTGCGAGTAAGCGACTGGATATTTCACGTGCCGACTTCCAGGATGAACTGACCTCCCTTGGTTTCACCGGGGTCACTTCCGAGATTTTCAATAACCAGCAGGTTGTCGTTGATTATTTTGATCTGAACACGGGCATCATGTATTACGGTACCACCAATGGAACGAATAATTTTTATGCGGGTGTTTCGGTTTACCATGTGAACAGGCCGGCTGAGAGTTTCCAGGGCGGGTCATTTGTCCTTGATCCCAGGGTAACCATTCACGGCGGTGGCTATTTCCCGGTTGGTCAATATAAAACCTTCCACGGCAGTGTTCTCCACCAGCGGCAGGCAGGCGCCAATGAAACCGTGTTGGGTGGGGCGATGGCCTTCAATGTCAATTACAGCGATGAGAATCCGATAGAGCTTTATACCGGGCTTTGGTATCGCTTCAATGACGCGTTTATCCCTTATGTGGGGATGGATATCAGCGGATTCCGCCTCGGGTTTTCTTATGACATCAACAACTCTTCCCTCAATACGGCCTCCAATGGCCGAGGCGGCACGGAAATTTCCCTGATCTATATCGCCAGGCCAGTGGATCCAAATATGAAGAAATTGAACTGCCCGAAATTTTAAGCGTTACCGGACACTTCCTATCGCAGTACGATCACCTTTGGCAGTATAAAATAGCTGAACAACACGATCAGCACGATGCTGATGATATTCATCACCAGTCCGGTCTTCATCATCTGCCTGATCTTGATGTAACCGCTGGCGAAAACAATGGCATTGGGCGGTGTGCCCATCGGCATCATGGAGGCGGCGCTGGCGGCCAGGGTCATCGGGATTCCCAGCATAAAGGGATTGATGCCGATCGCGTCCGCAATGCCGCTGACCACGGGCGCCATGACGATCACCTGCGCGATGTTGCTCATCACTTCGCTGATGAATATGGAGAGAGTGGTAATCACGATGATGATCAGCAGCACATTTGATCCGGAAAAACCGGCAATCCACTTACCCAGCATCGAGATGAGTCCCGCTTTTTCAAGGGCATTGGCCAGGGTGATGCCTCCGCCAAAAAGCAACAGGATTCCCCAGGCCATCGAGCCGGTGTCCTTCCATTCCAGGATTTTCTCCGACCCCTTTTCGGTTGTGCGTGCGGGTATGATGAAAAGAAGCAGGGCACCGAATATGGCAATCATGCTGTCGTCCAGCCGGAACCACTTCAACTGGTTAACGAGGTCACGCGTGATCCAGAGCAGGGCCGTGGTGACAAATACGAAAAGCACCCTTTTTTCCGGGGTTTGCAGCCGGCCCAGGGAGGCCAGTTCACGGTGGATCATCCCCTTCATCGAATCACTTTGCCGGATATGGTTCGGATACAGCCACTTGACCATCACCAGGTAGAGGGTGAACAACAGCAGGAGGGCGATCGGTGTGCAAACCATCATCCAGTCTGAAAAAGACAGGTCTACCCCGTATTTCTTGTTGACGAATGACGCATATGCCACATTGGGCGGCGTGCCGATGATCGTAGCGATGCCCCCGAAATTGGACGCATAGGCGATGGACAGCATGATGCAGAGGGAAAAATTGGCAATGCTTTTTTGGGGAAGCTCACTGGCGCGCACAACCGTAATCACCGACAGGGCAATGGGAAACATCATCATCGTGGTGGCTGTATTGCTCAGCCACATGCTGAGAAATCCCGTGGCCAGGATGAATCCGAGGATGATACGGTTGCCACTGGTGCCCGTAACACGAACGATGTTCAGCGCGATCCGCCTGTGCAGGTTCCACTTTTCGATGCCGAGCCCGATCAAAAAACCACCCATGAACAGGAAAATCACTTCATTGGCATAGGGAGCGGCCGTTTCGCCAATGGTTGCGATACCCAGCAAGGGGAAAAGCACCAATGGCAGCAGGGCCACGGCCGGCATGGGCAGGGCCTCGGTGATCCACCAGGTAACCATCAGCGCCGCAACAGCCACCACCTTGCAGGCCTTGGGTTCAAGACCGAACGGATTGGTCAGGAGCAGGAGCGCGAACAGTATCATGCCCACCCAGAATGGTATCCAGGTGATGAAAGACTTTCCAGCCAGGATCGAATGTGTGTTTTTTTGCATATGGGTATCAGCCATTCAGGGACCAGGACAATTTCCGTTGACTTCCCTGCCCGCTCACCCAGGGACTGCCGGAGACGATAAACCGGTATGGCAGCAACGCGTCTTCCCCGGCATAATCCACTCCGATGCGCGGCGTTGCACGGACGTCCGGATCCCGCAACCGGAAACCATCATCCGCCAGGAAGAATGCATCGCTGACCAGGGAATGGCCACTGTGGGCGGTCTGTATGCCCAGTGAACGGCTCAGGTTTCCCGGACCCGCACCCAGGCCCAGGCTGTCCATCGACTTTCCAGTACGTTTAGCCATCTCCGTTATGCCTTCCAGGGGTTCAACCGCCCGAATCAGGACAGCATGGGGTACGCCGGCTTCATGGGTAACGACGTTGCAGAGATGATGCATGCCATAACAGAGATACACGTATGCATGGCCCCCGGGACCGTACATGACTTCCGTTCTACCAGTCCTGCGGCCACCCCATGCATGAGACGCGCGGTCTGTTTCGCCCCGGTATGCTTCCGTCTCCACGATCCTTCCGCTCGTGATGATACCGTTCCATCGGGTAACGAGAAGCTTCCCGAGAAGCCCGCGGGCGATCGCCAGCACATCATCTCGCAGGTAAAATGAACGATCCAGTTTTTTGAACACAGGTCCTGATCTGCGGTTAAAAAATTGTATGTTTGAGACGGTCGCGTTGGCGGACCTGCCCTGTAACAAACATACCTAAAACAAACTGCTTGCTCAAAGAAATCGTCATAGCCATCCAATCCTACCTGAAAGCCCACCAGTTCATCATTCAACACCGGTTATGGAAGTGGATCCTGATTCCCGGGATCATCTATGCGTTGCTTTTTGCCGTCAGTATGTATTTTTTCGGGAAGTCGGCTACCGGTGTGATCGAATACCTCACGGAATTCAGCGGCATCCGCAACTGGGTGCAGAAATTTGAAAACAGCTGGCTCGGATTCCTCTTCACGCTGGCCGGCGTAATCTTCTGGATCCTGTTGATGTTTTTCTACTTCTCTCTCTTCAAGTATATCTGGCTTATCCTGGGTTCGCCCATTTTCGCGTGGCTGAGTGAAAAAACCTCCGCCATCATCGAGGGCCGTGATGAACCCTTCAGCATGCAACAGTTCCTGAAAGACATGGTTCGGGGCATACGGCTTGCATTGCGCAATTCACTATGGCAAACCGTGTACACGGTATCGATTCTCATACTCTCCTTCATACCGGTCATCGGATGGGCGACACCGATCCTGGCATTGTTCGTGGAATGCTATTACTATGGTTTTTCGATGCTCGACTACAGTTGTGAACGGAAGAAAATGAATGCATCCAAAAGCATGGAATACGTAGCCAAACACAAGGGACTTGCCATCGGCAACGGTCTCGTGTTCTACCTGATGCATGGCATCATCATCATCGGGTGGGTACTGGCACCGGCCTATGCGGTTGTGGCGGCGACGATTTCGATGCATGAGACGAATTGAGTTGGCGGATTATGGTTCATAGTTCATAGTTCATGGTTCATGGTTCATGGTGTGTCGTTTGTGGTTTGTGGTGTGTATGGTAAAAGTTCGATATTCTAATGAATGTCCCGCGTCCACCGGCTTCATGATCTTCTACGAAACAGCATATAACGACTTATTGACTGTTTCCTACAAAAAAGAACTATGAACTATGAACTATGAACCATGAACTATGAACCACAAACTACGATCCGTCAAATGACAACCTTGAACCCCGGAACACTCCTCCTCATCCCCACTGTCCTTTCCGATACCGGATACGACGCCATACCTGCCTATGTCAGGGATGCCGTGCAATCCTGCGGCTGCTTTTTCGTGGAAAATGAGCGAACGGCGAGGCGATATTTGAAAAAAATCTGGCCGGAAATGGTGATCGATGCATTCCAGTGGTCCCGTATCGATCCGGAAGACCATACACAGCAGCAAACGCTCCTGGCGGCATTAAGATCCGGTCAAAACGTGGGCATCCTCAGTGAAGCCGGCTGCCCCGGTGTGGCAGATCCCGGACAGGTTTTGGTGGCCTGGGCACAGGAAGCCGGCATCCCCGTGAAACCCCTGGTGGGACCCAATTCCATCCTGCTCGCCCTGATGGCCAGTGGCATGAACGGGCAGCATTTCTGCTTTCATGGGTACCTGCCCGTAAAGGAGCCGGAGAGGTCTAACACCCTGCGCGCATTGGAAGCGGAATCACGCAAGAAAAACAGTACACAGATTTTCATAGAAACCCCCTATCGGAATCATCAGCTGGCGGAAAGCATCCTCAGCACCTGCCAGGCTGATACACGGCTATGCATTGCCGCTGACATCACTGGTCCCGCTGAAACGGTGCGGACAAAAAAGATCTCGGAATGGAAAAAAGACAAACCCGCCATCGGGAAAGTGCCTGCCATTTTTTTGCTGGAAGCGGGGAGATAGTTTACTGTTCGTGGTTCATGGTTCATAGTTCATGGTTCATGGACTAGGGACCATACTTCATAGAGCAAATAGGCAATCAATAAACGCTGCAACAATGAACCATGAACTATGAACCATGAACCATGAACTACGAACCACGAACCATGAACTACGAACTACCTCAACACCATCTGCCTGTCCGCATCGAGCCTCACGAGGATGAAGAGCAATGCCGTAAAGGTGATCAGGGCTGTACCGCCATAACTCATGTATGGCAGCGGAATACCGATGACCGGCACAAGCCCTACGGTCATCCCGATATTGATCAGGATATGAAAAAACAACACGGACGCCACACCATACGCATAACAGCGGCTGAAGGTACTGCGTTGTCGCTCCGCGATAAAGATGATCCGGAACAGCATAAACAGGTATAGCATGAGAAGAACCGTACTCCCCAAAAACCCGAAGCCCTCCCCCACCGTGCAGAATATGAAATCCGTCCGCTGTTCCGGCACAAAATCATAGCGCGTCTGCGTGCCCTTCAGCAATCCTTTTCCGATGAATCCGCCGGAGCCAATCGCGATCTTGCTCTGCTTCACGTTGTAGGTA
>JALOMP010000253.1 GCA_025455365.1 Chitinophagaceae bacterium
GGTCATGGGTATGATGCCGAACTCCTCCTCCACCACACGGTATTGGTGAATGCCAAGGACCTGGTGCAAATAGGTTTTTAGTCCTTCGTCATAAGCCTGCCCCGGCAGAAGTTCCGGCGAGAAAAGGGTGTATTCCACCAGTGCGCGGTTTTCCGAAAAGGGCATCACATACACAAAAGTGGTTCCATGTTCCTGGGAAGGCCTGAAATCCATCAGGGTTGCTTCATCCGTCCTGAATGCAGGCTGGTCTGTTTCCACGATCCAGCCCTTGAAATGCTGCAGTAGATAGTACTTCCCGGGTTCGGGCCGCGGAGGATCGAAGAGGATGCTGTTGAAAACATATGATCCCTGGTACACCTGGCCGCCTGCCGTCACCTCCGCGTGATCACCCGCCTGTTGGATGCGCTCCACGGGCGCATGCAGAAACTCAACCTGTGGATTGAACGACAACTCCTTCAATGCGTACCGGTAATAGTCCAGTCCGCGGATCATTTTATAAGTGTAGGGGCTAAGATCCAGCAGGGAAGAAAAACCTTCTGCATGAAACCATGCCTTCGACCATCTCCGGATTACGACGTCTTCAAACGGACCGGGTTCGGTTTCCCAGAAACACCAGGTGCGGTCATTTTTCTCCTTTTTGTCGAGGTCGATCAGGAGGATCCGCTTCCCCTGCAATGCGCCGTTTCTTGACAGGTGAATGGCCAGGCTGAGACCGGCACAACCCATTCCGGTGATGATATAATCGTATACAGCCGGTTTGTTCATTGCTCGGGCGCATAGGCTACTTTCCTGCCTGCCATGAGTTGTTTGTCCCGACGCACTTTCTCCCAGTATTTCTTATGGACGTACAACATGCCGAAACTTTCCCCCTCGTGCCTGTCGAGGTGCTTGTGGTGCATTTTATGCGCCCATCGAATGGCCCGTACATAGGTGCTTTTACTGCGGGAAAACCATTTGAACCGCTGGTGGATAATCACATCATGCACCAGGAAATAGGCCATGCCATAGGCCATGATGCCGAAACCGATCGCCTGCTGCCACCAGACATGGTTCATCGAACCGAACATGATCAGCAGGAAGCTGGGGATGGCGAATATGAAAAAAAATGCGTCATTCTTCTCAAAGAATCCCGGCTCCACCTGGTGATGGTCGCGGTGCAGGTACCACAGAAATCCATGCATCACCCACTTGTGGGTTGCCCAGGTAATGCCTTCCATTGCGATGAATGTAGCCAGCAGCACTCCAATAAAATATAGCCAAGTCATATCTGCAAAGTTATTGCCTTTCCCTAACAACCAAACAGCCATTCCGGTTCTCGAAAGCGCTTTCTTTGACCCGTATTTGGCCAATCCATGACCTTGGTCATTGCTTATCCGGTGTCAGGGGTGTTGCTTTACAAGTAAATAGAAAACAGTGTACCATGGATTACCGGGAGTTTTATGCGGAGTTGGGTAAATTGCTCTATGCAGTAGCCGATGCGGACGGAACGATTAGTCCCCAGGAGCGGGAAAGCCTGAATGAACTGATACGGTCCAGGCTGGCCCACCGCGAAGTGCATACCGATGAATACGGCACCAATGATGCCTGGTACGCCATGTTTGAATTCGAGGTGGCGGAGGAACAGGCCATGACCCCGGAGGAGGCGTTCCAGTCATTCTCCGATTTCCTGGATGCCCGCCGGGATGAAGTGGATGAAGATACCCGTGCGCTTTGCCTGACCCTGGCCGACCGGCTGGCAGAGTCTTACCACCACACCAACCGGCGGGAAAGTGAATTGATTCGTAAATTGAAAGAAAAATTGTTCAGCCTCCCTGATATCAGGAAAAATTCCAATGGTGGGTCTTCCCTTCGGTAACCCCCGGCAAACACAGAACACATGAAAAAAATCATCCTGGCATTCGACGGCAAGCATTTCTCAGAAGGGGTAATGCAAATGGCCGAATGGCTCAATTCCTCGCAAACGG
Source organism: Chitinophagaceae bacterium (assembly GCA_025455365.1). GTDB lineage: Bacteria > Bacteroidota > Bacteroidia > Chitinophagales > Chitinophagaceae > Pollutibacter. Next base: position 1,965 of record JALOMP010000253.1, read on the forward strand.
TCCTGATGACAGGGGTGTTCCTGAGCCCGGTAGACTACCGTGAAATCATCGGGTACAGCGGCATGGGTATCGGCACCCCGGTGATGATGCCCCCGATGGAAACGGACGACAGCCTGGTCAATGCCAATATCCGGAAATTTGAGGATCGCTGCCAGCGGGAAGGGTTTGAATACCGGGTGCATAAGGACACGGATCTCTTCGCCCTCCAGGAACTGATCACGGAAACCCGCTTCGCGGACCTGCTGATCGTCAGCTCGGAACTCTTCTACGAAAATATCCAGAAGAACCAGCCCAATGACTACCTGCGCAAGACCCTCCATGAATCGGAATGTCCCGTGCTCCTGGTGCCTGAAAATTTTGTCACGCCCTTCAGCCTGATCCTGGCCTATGACGGCAAGGCTTCCTCGGTATTCGCCATCAAACAGTTCGCCTATCTGTTCCCGGAACTTTGTGACATGGACACGTTGCTGGTGAGCGTGGCGGAAGAAAATGCTGAACTGCCCCGCCAGGATTATATCGGCGAACTAAGTGCCCGACATTTCAACGCACTGACCATGCAGCCGCTGACCAGTGAAAACAAACAGACCTTCGCCGCCTGGGTAAGCGAGAAAAGGGGCAGCCTGCTGGTTACCGGCGCTTTCGGAAGAGGGGAACTCTCCTCCTTATTCAGGAAAAGTTTTGTCACGGAAGTTATCCGCGACCATAAAATCCCCTTGTTTATCGCCCACCATTAAAAGAAATTGCGAAACCCTTTCACGGAACACCAACGGCCCCCACCCCTCGTGGGGGTTCTTTTTATCCGAACCAGAACCCGGGAAACTGTTAAGTTTGAACGAAGAATAAGGTATGGAGGAATATAAGATCAAGGACAGTCTGCCCCAAAATGAAATTTCATTCCTGGAAGGTCCAAGGTCCCGCTGGGAAGATTTCAAATTCGTTGTCAAAGTTGCCCTCGAGTTCATCCGCGGGTTCAGGGCACTACACTTTGCAGGCCCCTGCGTGACGGTATTCGGCTCCGCCCGGTTCGGCGAGGACAGTCCCTACTATCAACTCACCCGGAAACTCTCCGCTGAAATTGCCCGCTTGGGGTACACCATTATGACCGGTGGAGGTCCGGGAATCATGGAAGCCGCCAACAGGGGGGCCCGGGAAGCCGGCGGCCGATCGGTGGGCTGCAATATCATACTTCCCATGGAACAGGTGCCCAATCCCTACCTGGACCTATGGGTCAACATCCGCTATTTCTTTGTCCGAAAAACCCTGCTGATCAAGTATTCCTATGTTTTTGTGATCATGCCGGGGGGATTTGGTACCCTGGATGAGCTGTTTGAGGCCATGACCCTGATCCAAACCGGGAAAATCAAGGAATTTCCCGTTATCATCTTCTGTAAGGACTACCATAAAGACCTGCTCGAACACATCGACCGGATGAAAGAAAGGAAAACAATTTCGCCGGACGACATGTCCCTTTTCCTGGTGACCGACTCCATCGAGGAGGCGATTGAACATATCCGACACAGTATCAGACGTTTCGGTCTTAAGCCCTACAAACCCCGGCCAATCCCCTGGCTCTTTGAGAAAAAAAGTCAACAAAATCGCAAATCGATTTAGCAACTTATTGATTCAGAAAGACCTAAACAATTGTTTAACATTTTTGGGGATTTGTACAATTTAACTTGCAGTATATCGTTAGACGGAAACTATCCCACCAGTTTCCGCCCCCCTGATGACTGTCAGCAGCGCGCTTGACATCCGTCATATGTAGACTGAACGATTGGAATTTATTTTGTAACCGGCATGCTATGCCTATAAAATCCCTTTGCCATGGATACCAGAATTGTAGATCTGTTCATTAAGGAAAACGATGCGTGGGATGACATGATCACCCGCCAGCGCAGCGAGATTCCGACCCTGGAAAAAATGCTCAACGAAGTCATCCGGGAGAAAAAAGAAATCGGGGAACATACCCTCGCCAGTGTCAAGCTTCTTAAGACCGAAATGCAGGCCCAGGAGAAATTCATGGGAGAGCTCAAGGAGGAACTTGCCAAGCAGCAGCACCTGCTGGTCAGGGAAAAGAAATCGGATGGCGACCAGTTCCCTATCAATTCTGTATCCAGCCAGAATATCTTGCGGGAACGAATCAGGAATGTAGAACGTACTTTCATTGAACTGAAATGTAACTTCCTGAACTATATGGCTACATTTCTCTAATGAAACATGTCTACATCAAACCCGACTACTGACACAGAAATAAGTTGTTACCATTGCGGGGAAGCCTGCGACCAGTCGATCAGCGTGGAAGATAAATACTTCTGTTGCGAAGGCTGTAAGCAGGTTTTCTTATTGTTGAACGAGCATAATCTCTGTACCTACTACGACCTTGACAAGAACCCGGGACTGCAGGTAAAGGGGCGTTTTGTTTCAGATCGCTTTGATTACCTGGATGATGAAACGGTCATCCGCAAACTCACCCGGTTCACGGACGGGAGCCAGACTCATGTGGTGTTTTCCCTTCCGCAGATGCACTGCGCCAGTTGTATCTGGCTGCTGGAAAACCTCCATCGCATCAACCCCGGCATCATTTCCTCCCAGGCCAATTTCCAGCGAAAAGAGGTCTTTATCCGGTATGACCAGGCAAAAGTAAGTCTGAAGAAAGTGGTTGAACTACTGGCATTTGTGGGTTATGAACCATACATCAGTCTCCAGGACGGCGCCGGGAAAAA
>JALOMP010000032.1 GCA_025455365.1 Chitinophagaceae bacterium
ATAAAATTGGATCGGTTTCCTTTGCCCGGCGACTTTGCCTGGGGAAGAAGGGACTACCAGGTTTTGACGCCGCCCTGAGATGCGGGATGAGCCTTTCCAGAGCTTCTACCACAATCCATGAACCATGAACTATGAACTATGAACTATGAACCATAAACGATGAACCGTCAACCGTCAACCATCAACCGTCAACCTTTCCCCCACCCTGCCGCATACGATAGAACATACTCATGAGGAAGCCGGCCGTCATAACGATGGTTCCCAGCCATAGCAGGTTGATCATGGGGAAGGAATACGCTTTCAGGGTGATATAGCGCATCACGGCACCGGACTCCTTCATGCCCAGGATCACTTCATCTTTTCCCCGGCGGTCCAGGTTAAAGACCAGGCTTTGCGAAATCACCGTATCCAGTTTTTGCGAGCCCATATTATCCTTGACGAGGAATGCGGGCTGCACTTTGAACGATCGTCCGTCCTTCGCAAACACGGTCACTTCGGTCAGCCATGCGCTGTCTACCACGGGCAGGTCCCGGTTATCATACTTATTGGCCATCATAACCTTGTCAACCACGGCGAAGCCATTAGAATAGAACATGGTATCGCCGACCTGTACGGAACGGGTCATGAAACTGGCGGTATCCTTGATATTGTCCGGGTTGAGCCAGGAAGTGATATATACAAAAATGTCCTTGTGGAGATAATGTTTGGCGCCAGGGTTGGATGAAAGCTGCATACCTTCCTGGCCTTTCATGAGAAATGCATTCGGATAAACATTGAATTCATCAAGCACCTTGCCGGCAGCCGAGTCCGTCCGCCTGAAATTTAACTTGAAAAATACCTTTTCATCTTTTGTAACCGTAGAATCCTCCAGGTAGGTGACGGTATAGTTACCCATGGGGGTGGGTACGCCGTGGATCAGCGTTATATTTTCCAGCGGATTTTCATCCCTTCCTTTTGCATCCTTCAACCCCGGAACCGCGATACCCGTTCGGTTTCTGGACACCAGTTCCTTTTTGGAAGATGACACCAGTATGCCCACCAGCATGAGGCCGAAGCCAAGGTGCGACAGGGATGCCCCGGCAGCCTTCAAATTCTTTCGCATCACGATGAACATATACGCTGCATTCGCAATCACCGCGTAGATGCCGGCCCAAAGCGCCAGGTGTATCGCCGCCAGGAAACCCAGCCCATATGTATCATAGTCGAAATTCCCCGTTGCGCTTACAAAGGCGGAAATCGCCAGGGCGATCAGGGAAGGCCAGAATATCTTCTCCCTGAAATATTTTTTGGGCGTGTCCCGGTATTTGAGATACTGTGTCAGGGCTGTCAGGATGGCTATCACGAACGACACCAGGATCATCACCCGGTTGTAGACATATTCCACATCCTGCCCGATCGCCCACTGGGTGCCAAAAAGCTTGTTTATGAATGGCAGGGACGTGAGGACGATGATATACAAAGAGGAAACCAGCAGGAGCAATGATCCAACAAACATCCAGAACTCCCGGCTCTGCATGCTTTCTTCACGGTGTTCCACGGGAATTGCCTTCCGGTTCCGGATGTAAACCAGGATCCAGGTGAAAGCATACAGGAGCATCATCACGATCAGGTGCCAGTATAGCGAATTGCCCTCGCCCGTAAAAGAGTGCACCGACGTATCGCCCAGCACGCCGGTACGGGTAAGAAAGGTGGAGTAGAGGACCAGCAGGAATGAAAGTGGCAGGAAGAGAAAAGTGGCATGCCCGGAATGGCCGGTGTGCTTGTAAATCAGCATGGTGTGGATACCCGCCACCAGCAATAGCCAGGGTACCATCGACGCATTTTCTACCGGATCCCAGGCCCAATAACCGCCAAAAGTCAGGCTTTCATAGGCCCATGCGGCACCCATCATGATACCCAGTCCAAGAATGCCTGCGGAAAAAAGCGACCATGGCAAAGCCGGCTTGATCCATCCTTTGAAATCCCTGGTCCAGAGACCAGCCAGGGAATACGAAAACGGCACCAGCGTGGAAGCGAATCCAAGAAAGAGCACGGGCGGATGAATCACCATCCAGTAATTCTGGAGCAGTACATTGAGCCCGTTGCCATCCGTCAGGTATTTGAAAAGGTATTGCGGATCCTTGAAGACCGGTGCATCGGGAAATTCATTCCGCATCAATACAAAGGGACTGGTTCCAACCCGCACATCGAAGAAATAAATTCCCATCAGGAAAGACGCCAGGAAAACCTGCGCAATACTGAAAAAAGTCATGACCGGTGCTTCCCATTTTCCGGCCCTTGCCAGCAGCACAAGCCCCAAAACGGCGTTCCAGAAACTCCACAGCATGAAACTTCCTTCCTGTCCTTCCCAGAAACAACTCAGGAGATATTGCATGTCCAGGCTTCTCTTGGAATGCTGGTGGGCGTACTTGTACTCGAAATAGTGGTTGTAAATGATCAGGTAAAGGATCACGAAAAGCGCTACAACTGAAACTGCGTTGATGATGTATCCGCCCCTCGCCATTTTCTTCCAGGTATCGGATTCTGGGGAACCGGGCTGCAGGCGGGCACATTTATAATAGGCTACCAGGGCTACCAGGGCGGAAACCAGGGCAAGCAGGGATACAAAATGGCCAATCTGGCCGATCAGTAAATGTTCACCTTCGTATGGCATGGGAATCGTTCAGGGATACAGCTAATCTGTCGTTTTCTGTTCTGCGCCGCTTGGCTTGTCCGCAGGCGCTTCGGATGGAAGGGGCGATGTTACCGCTGACGCAGCGGATTCCCGTCCCTCCAGTTTTTTCATTTGCTGCGTAGGGTCATCTTTGTATTTAGAGGGACATTTTAACAGGATCTCCTGGCACTCAAACACATCGCCCTTCATTTTACCTTTCAGGACGATGCGCTCACTGTGCTCAAATTCAGTGGGTTTCGCATTCCGATACACAACCCTGGTTTCCCCTCCCAGGGAATCAAGTGCGTAAAAACTCAGGTAATTGGGATCTTTTATGGGATCATACTCCACGGGCCTGGACTTATCCAGTTTGGCGATCAGGTGGACGTATTTCCCTTCCTTACCCCGTGCTGAGGCGATGGTATCGTAGGTGGTAAGGTCCTTCATCATGGTGAGCAGCCCCGCAATAACCACGGCCACGGCACCCAGGATGATGATATGCACTTTCTTCATATTCCGGCTACATTTTAGCATTGCGAAGGTACATCAAATTCCCCCTTGGCAGCCTATTTGTTGCAGGAAAACGCGGATATGCCGGAAACAGCCTAAACCAAGGTTTTTTTGGGCTTTTGCCTTTCTGTGCTAATTTGCGGGTTGACTTGGAAGAAATGCGTCCCCGGACCGCCATTTTTTCCGCACACCCAATTGAAGCTCTTATGGCTGACCTTTCGCGGTTTGACGCCAACGCCGTTGGCAACCCCAACAACAACATTTTCGGCCTTCCCTTTACCGAAGAAGATGCTCGTCTTGTGCTCCTTCCCGTCCCCTGGGAGGTGACCGTAAGTTACAAGGCAGGTACCGCCAGGGCCCCCGAACACCTGTTCCGATCCAGCCTGCAGATAGACCTTTTTGATCCGGATATCCATGACGGATGGAAACAGGGTTTCTTCATGCGGGAACCCGACCGGAAAATTCTGCTGAAAAGCGATTACCTCCGCAAGGAAGCCGAACTCTATATTAATTACATTTCGCAGGGCGAAAACATTGACAAAAACAAGTTCATGTGCAAGACCCTGAAGGAAGTGAATGAGGGAAGCATATTCCTCAACCGCTGGGTCTATGAGCAAACCTCGGAAATGCTCGCCGCCGGCAAACTCGTAGGCGTTATTGGCGGAGACCACAGTTGCCCGCTGGGATTCCTGAAAGCCCTGGCGGAAAAGCACGAGACCTTCGGCGTCCTGCAGATTGACGCCCATTGCGACCTTCGCGATTCATATGAAGGCTTTACCCATTCACACGCGTCCATCATGCACAACGCACTCCGGGAAATACCCCAGGTCACCAGGCTTGTGCATGTGGGTGTCCGGGATTACTCAGACGGGGAATTCAATTTCATAAAGGAAAGCGGGGACCGCGTCCAGGTATTTTTCGATAAAGACATACGGGAACGGACATACGAAGGTGAAACCTGGAAAAAAATTGTGGAGGACATCATTGACCGGCTGCCCCAGAAGGTGTACCTGAGTTTCGATATTGACGGGCTCGACCCCAAACTTTGCCCCAATACCGGAACGCCCGTTCAGGGCGGCTTTGAGACCGAACAGGTGTTCTACCTGATCAAACTCCTCTTAAAAAGCGGACGAACCCTCATTGGGTTTGACCTTTGTGAGGTGGGCATCAGCAGCAATGAGTGGGACGAGAATGTGGGTGCCCGGGTGTTGTTCAAACTCTGCCATTTTATGGTATCGTCCAACCCCGCCTGATCCATGCGTATTCATAGCGGGGTATATCCATTTATCATCGTCCTGAAAAACAAACAACAGAAAGGTCTCCGGGCCACCGGTGTCCTGTTGGGCATTATCGCCATCGCCCTTTTTGTTTACCGCTCATTCATGCCGGAGGGCAGCGGGCTGAACGGGATCATCGCAGCAACCCTTGCATGCCTGCTATGCTGGAACATTTGGGAGATCTTGCAGGGTAAGACAACGCGCTTCATCCCCTTGCTAATGATCGCTGCCCTGGGCCTCCTGCTTTTTCCACCCCGAAGCATTTTTGCGCTTGCCTTTTTCCTGCTGGCCTGGCTGGAAAGACAGGCGTATGCCACGCAGGAGATTGGCTTCAATGAGGACCATATCATCTTTAACGGGCTATGGCCTAAAAAAATCACCTGGACGGAACTGAGCAACGTGGTACTGAAAGACGGGATCCTGACCCTTGATTATAAAAACAACCGGCTTTTCCAGAAGGAAACCGACGACCTGGACGACGATGAATACGACGGTGAGGAAGATGAATTCAACAACTGGTGCAGGCAACAGCTGGACCGCCCCGGCCCTGCGCTGGGCAAATAGTTTTTGTACCTTCGCGCATGCCTCCGAAACAGCCATCCCCATACCTGCTTTACTCAGACGGACAGGGTAATATTTTTGAAGACAGGACCCTTTTTGCTACGGGTCGCTCAGGCTGGGACGCAGGGCCCGTGCCCGAAGACGCCTGGATACCCCTTCCGGAAGGTGGTTCCCTCTATGAACTGCCCGGCCGGCGCGGGATTGGAATCGACGTACACTCCGGCGAAATGCGGCTTTGCGAAAAAGGCTGGGCGGTGGCTGCATTTATACCACCGGCCCATACCGGGCTTTTCCTGGCCGCTTTTGAAACAAGCCCCGAAGCGCCTACCCTGCCTTTGTTTTGTTATACAGCCGCTGGCTGGAAAGACGATGGATTCCAGGTAACCGCCGTCCGCATAGAAGCCGATATCCGGCAGGAATGCGCGGGATATGACGATGAAAAAATCGCTTCCGGCGTGGAACGCCTGCTTGGTTCCTACCCGCAGAACCGGCTGGTGCGGCATCTCATGGAGAACTGTTGCCTGACCTATCATTGCCCGGCCGCCCGCAACTTTGCACTCGGACGCTGGGAATGCCCGGTTCCCTCCTCCCCCGCCTGCAATGCCAACTGCATTGGCTGCATCTCGTTCCAACCGCAGGATGAGGACATTCCCTCCACCCAGGACAGGCTTACGTTTAAACCCACCACGGAAGAAATCGTGGAGTTTACCGTGCCTCACCTCCTTTCCGCGCCCTACCCGATTGTAAGTTTCGGACAGGGATGCGAGGGCGAACCCCTGCTGATGTGGGAAACCATACGGGAATCCATAACCGAAATCCGGAAACATACGTCTGCGGGCAGCATCAATATCAACACCAACGGTTCGAACCCGGAGGCCGTTCGAAAACTCCGGGAAGCGGGACTGGACTCGATCCGCGTAAGTACCAATTCCGCGCGAAAAAATGTCTATACCGCTTACTATCGCCCCAACAATTACAGCTTTGAAGACATCGTGGAAAGCCTTCGGGTGATGAACGCCATGGGGGGCTGGACATCCATCAACTATTTTGTGTTCCCCGGCATGACGGACAGTTTTGAAGAATACGAGGCACTGCGCAAACTCATCCGGGACACCGGGCTGAAGATGATCCAGTGGCGCAATTTCAACATCGACCCCGACTGGTACCTGGGGAAAATCGGCGTTACCGATACAGGCGAATACATGGGCGTGAAAACCATGATGGAAAAAATCCGGGCGGAGTTTCCCCACCTGCGTTTCGGATATTTCAATCCCCCGATCGAACGTATCCGCGGGGATTATGAACGGGATTTCGCGCACTGAGCAGCTACCGCCCGCCGCACCGGATCGTCTGTAATGAAAAGCCGGCTGAAAGAAGACGGAGGGTGTGGTGCTACTAGGCAAATGCCGTATCGGCTGTCTTTTTGTCGGGTATGATCCGGTTGATGGCTTTTTCCATGAGTCCTGTAAACGGAATCAGGACCAGCACACCCAGGAAGTTAAAAAGCATATGGGCATTTGCGATCGCCCGAGACAGGCTCATGCCGCCTGAAATCGCTTCCACCAGGGATGTAAACCACGGCATCATCAAAACCCCAAGTAGGATAGTAACCAGGTTGAAGCCGAGATGAAATACACCGGTACGTACAGCCGGCCTCGTTCTGCCGATGGTTGCCACCAGCGTGTCTGCACAGGTGCCCAGTTCAGCCCCCAGCATCACCGCGATCGCTCCTGCCAGGTTGATCAGTCCCTGTGAAGACAGGCCGATGACCATGCCCATGGTTGCCGATGAAGACTGGATGAGCAAGGTTACAAACGCCCCGGTAAGCAAGCCCTTGACCGGGAACTGCAGGGTAGACAGCCAGCCTACAAATGCCTGGTTTTCCTTCAGGGGTGTCACGGCTTCCTCTATCGTAAACAATCCGAAGAATATCAACCCAAAACTGAAAATTACCTTGCCCACCTGCCTCCAGTATAACTGCTTGGGCAGCACCATCATCAGGAAACCCAGCCCGATTGGCAAAGCGGCATATTCGCCAATGTTCAGCGCGATGATCTGTGATGAAAACGTAGTACCAATATTGGCGCCCATCACGATACCCATGGATTGCCTGAATTGCATGACGCCGGCATTTACCAGGGCGATGGTCATAATAATGACGGCCGATGAAGAATCCAGCAGCACCGTAACAATGATCCCGGTTAGGGTAGCGGTAAAAAGATTGCCGGTGAATTTCTTCAGGATAACTTTCATTCGCTCACCAGCTACCTCCTTCAGTCCGTCCGACAAATGATTTAACGCATATAGAAAAAGGATCAGGCCAGCCACAATCAATAAGATCGACTTCTGTCCCATTGCTAAGTTTTGCAGAAGATAAGATGGATGTGAGCCAGTTCAATATTAACTATTTGTTATGGCAAAGGTGACCGGGGAAGGTAAGTTAGAAAGTAACCTCGCTTTCTTCGCAGGCGCCAACTCCGGTTTGGGCAGAGCACTGGCCCTGCGTTATGCAAAGTAAGATGATACGGCAGGCATCACCCGGTTGGGTAAACCCATGATCATGCAGGCTCAGGTTAGTTTCCATGGAGTGAGAAATCTACCTGGCGGCGCAGTCGATGGACCTCCACGGGTGAAAAATTCTGCAAACCTTAACAGAATGCGGGTTAAATTTGATCCCATTTACGCATCTAACCCACATGGATTCATTCGAAAAAAAGAAGAACGCAAAAGCAGGCACCATTACCGGTGTTATCTGCGGTTTGATGCTGTTTCTCTTCTTCATCATCTCCTGGACACCTCCGCAGCCGCTGGCAGTGACCGAGGAGGAAGGTATAGAAGTAAACCTTGGCAACAGTGAGACTGGGTTGGGCGATATCCAGCCCCTGATTCCCGAACCCCCGGCCCGTGAAGAAACGGAAATAAATACGCCTCCAAAAACGCAAATAGCCGAAACGGAACCCCAGCGAGACATTGAAACAAACGATCTCGACAAGGAAGCGCCGGATGTGGCTTCGCCAAAGCCGGAAAAAGTTATCAAGGACAAACCCGTCACGCCTAAAAAGGACCCCGCCCCTGAGGTAAAAAATCCTTCTGCCAAACCAGTGGTTGTTGATAATCCTAAACCCGCGCCAAAGCCAAAATATGTGTACAAAGGCGGCGATGGCAGCGGTAAAGGTGGCAACAATGCCGAAGGCTGGAATGCAAGCCAGAACCAGGGCATCGCGGGCGGGAAGGGCGACCAGGGCAAAATCAACGGCAATCCCAACTCGGACAGTTATACAGGGAATGGCGGCACGGGAAAAAGTGGTGTTTCCATTTCACGGGGGCTTACCGGCCGGCGCATCACGAAACTGCCCTCCTTTGAAGATGAATTCAATGAGAATGCCAAGGTGGCCGTAGATATCAAGGTAGACAAAAACGGCCAGGTCATCAGTGCAAGCTACCAGCCAAGGGGCTCCACCACTTCGGATGCCGGCATGCGGGAAATCGCCCTTCGCAAAGCGCGACAGTTAAAATTCAATGCCAGTCCTGAAGGAACCGAAACAGATCTCGGTACGATTATTTTTAATTTCAGGCTGAAGAACTGATCAGGGCTTGCCCACCTGCAAGGATTCAACAATCACATATGAACCGTCGGCCCTTCTGCCGGAAACGGCCAGGGGCAGCGGATCTCGATACGCATTCGGATCCCTTAGGGTAACCGATAACCTGTAATTCCCGGGCGGTATGGATGCCGGAAGTGCAAAATTATCCGTGAGGGAAAACGCGTTTTTGGAGGGTTGCCTCAGCCGCAGGGTATGCGCGGATTTTGCTGACCATAGTTTTTTGCCGCTTCGGGCGTCTTCCAGTTCAAACCAAATATCCCAGGCCTCATACAAAGGTGCCACACCCGTATTCTGCCAGTCTGCCCGTATCCTGAAATTTTTCCCGGCAGTTACCTGCCTGTCCAACACCACCTGGCTCAAACCGATTCGATAACCCGTCAGTTTCCAGGCCAAACGCATGCTGTCTCTTCCCTGAGGGTTCAGGTGATCGCCGCAAAAATTTCCGTTGCCGATCATGCTGGCATGGTAGAATCGCACCTGCCTGGGTATGTCATAAAAAGGACAGGGTCCCCCCTTCCCGGTTCCCCCGCAGGCGCATTCCCCGATCACGGGGGCATATTTCCAGCGGTTCATGATAGCGGTGTCAAATCGCATACCGTTGTACCTGCCTTCATTTTTTTCCATCCAGAAACCCAGGTAATTTTCGGTCCATCCCCAGTTGTCCCTCCGCCACCCAATCTTACCCCAACGATTGGACGCCGTCAGTGCATAATGACCCACTTCCGCAGGCACCAGGGTATTGGGCAACCTGTCTGCATCAAAGGCTGAGATAATGGCTACCAGCGGTACGTCGCGGAAGGCATTGATATGCGCGTCTATGATGCGCTTGAGCGATGATGCCAACGGCCTCCTGCCCTGCGGGTAGCTGGCTGCCGACTTGGCAGCGCCTTCCATATGCCATTCGCCCCAGGAACCAAAGCCACGGATGTCCGCATAGCCCCACGCATGACGGTAAGGAATACCCTGGAATGAAGCGGAATTGATATGCCTGGCGATGGCTTGCAGCAGGGCTTCAAAGCGCGACAGGTAATGTTCGGAATTGTAGTTGGGCACCCAGAAACTCGCATCTACCGGGGAAATATAGTCCCGTTCACCCTCCGCCACCGACTGCATTTTCTTGTGCAGGTATTCCGGGTAAGCCAGGGCGGCACCCTGGTCCCGGAGCCCGTCTGGCTGGCCGGGGTACTGCGTCATAATACCAAAGCCTACTTTCTGTTTCCTCCGGATGGCATGCTGGAAGATATCATCCAGGGGCTTAAAATTATATTTTCCTTCGCCCGTCTCGAGTTCATCCCACCGCAGCCCGGTACGTTTGTACACATCAAAGGGTTCCGCCCGTTGCTGATCCGATGGATAAGCAATTTTTTCTGATTCGGATTGAATATGCCATTGCTCGGCACCCCGGAAAGGCGCCGTCCAATCCGGATCAGAAAACGGAATGGCGGATACAGGATAAGCCGTATCCTTCAACACATCCAGTGGTTCAGCCAGTGGTTCAGTCCCTTTTTCTGCTTCCGGGGGGGGCATAACTGCCACAACCGTTTCCGCAGGATTCCTCATGAAGAAAAAAGCGGCGAACCCGGCTGCGATCAATACGAGCGCGGCCAGAACAAAACGCCTGGTGAACATGCTGGATGAATACATGAAAAATGACATGGGTATCGAGTTGGTTCCTAAAATACGATAAAACATCCCGTAAAGCAAGCTGTATGGATACCAACGGGTGATCCCCGCTGTGGTGAAGTCTTTATATTTGGCGCATGGATTATCAACAGACGATACATTTTCTGTTTAAGCGTCTGCCCATGTTCAGCCGCATCGGGGCATCGGCGTACAAAGCCGATCTTCGAAATATCCAGCTGTTGTGCAAGGCCCTGGGCAACCCCGAAAAAAAATTCCGATCCATACATATCGCGGGCACCAATGGTAAAGGTTCCGTCAGTCATATGATGGCCTCCATCCTGCAGTCGGCCGGATACAAGACGGGACTCTATACCTCCCCGCACCTGCACGATTTCCGCGAACGCATAAAAATCGATGGCCAGTTTGTTCCGGAGGATTTCGTCATCCGGTTTACGGAAAGATGCATTCCCCTGATCAACGAGGTCGATCCTTCCTTTTTTGAATTGACGGTAGCCATGGCTTTTGAATGGTTTGCCGAAAACAGGCTGGATATCGCCGTCATTGAAACGGGTTTGGGTGGCAGGCTGGACAGCACCAATATCATCAACCCGGAACTTTCCGTGATCACCAATATCGGGTGGGACCATATGCATATCCTGGGCAATACACTTTCCTTGATTGCAGGCGAGAAGGCAGGTATCATTAAACCCGGCGTACCAGCGGTTGTTGGGGAATCAAATCCGGAAACGAACGAAGTCTTTATACGGGCAGCCCGCGAAACCGGGTCTTCCCTGGTCTTTGCAGACAAACAAAGAAATCTCCATGAATGGTCATGGGAGGATGGTTACCTGCAGGTATCCGTCACAGACCACCACCATCCGGACAGCGAGGTATACCGACTCGACCTACCCGGGCTTTACCAGACCCGAAACCTTCTCACAGTACTTGAATCCATACACCAGTTGCAGAATAAAGGCTGGCGGATACCCAGGGAAGCCGTGCAGGAAGGTCTGCAAAACACCAGGCGTCAGACTGGTTTGCATGGCAGGTGGGAAACCCTTCACCGCCGTCCGCTCGTGATTGCGGATGTAGCCCACAATGCCGATGGGATGGCGCAGGTAATAAGCCAACTTGAATGGATGCATTACCGTCACCTGCATATCATACTGGGCATGGTGAGCGACAAAGACCAGGACAAGGTATTGGCATTGTTGCCACAAACCGCCAGGTATTATTTCACCAAAGCGTCCATTCCGCGCGCCCTGCCGGAAGAAGAACTTCGCAACCGGGGCAAGGCCTATGGCCTGAAGGGCGATGCATACCCAGACGTGCGTCATGCCCTGCAGGAAGCCGCTGACCAGGCGGACGCAGAAGACCTTATCCTGATATGCGGCAGTGTGTTCCTGGTTGGTGAAGTGGAAATCGAAAAAGTCAGGTTCAGGGTATGATGAGGTTCTTAGCACCGAACCTAAAACACCATGCCTAGTATGTCAGTTCGCCCAATTTCTCGAGGGCGTACATCAATGCGGTTACATGCATGGCCTGGACAATCTCCTTCTGTTTCAACATACGCTTGACCTCCTCCAGGGACAACAAGTGCACCTCGATATCTTCAAAATCATCCAGTTGGGGACTGGCATCCGCCACGCCCCCCGTAGCCAGGAAAAAATGCATCAAGTTATTGTGCGTGGAAGGATTGGCCGATGTCTTGCCCAGGTATTCCAGGTTATCAAATACATACCCCGTTTCCTCTTTCAACTCCCTGGCCAGTGCCGCTTCCAGCGACTCATCGCCGGGATCTACACATCCGCCGGGAATTTCGAATATCGTCTCGCCCAGGGCATGACGGTACTGCTTTTCAAAAACAAAACGGCCATCGCGGGTGATGGCCACAGCCGTCACCCAGGTGGGAAATTCATACACATAATACGGCGACACGATTTTACCATCCGGACGTTCGCAGGTATCCTTCCGAACCTTGAACCAAAGATCCCTGAACAGGTACTCCGATGCGATTGTCTTCCAGTTCATGCCCATAATCGGTTATACGTTAATGTTACCATCCCAGTCGTTCGCGCAGGCTGGTGATATGTGCCGTATGATGCCGGCCATGCCAGGCATAGGATCCCAGCATTTCCCATAAAGTAAATTCTTTGCCGTGTTCCGGGTGGACGATCGTTCGCTCCCAGTCTCCGGCATGGAAATGCTTCAGCAATTCATACCAGCGTGTGTGCAACGCGTGCAGGAGCGTGAGCGATACATTCACGGGAACGCGCTCAACATCCGGTAAGACAGCCCACTTCTCTTCCATGTAAGGCTTGATGGTTGGCTTGTCCTCCGTGAGTCCCAGCCTGAAACGAACATAGGCATTGATATGACTGTCAGCCACATGGTGGACCACCTGCCGGATGGTCCATCCACCGTCCCTATAGGGCGTTCCCAACTGGAATTCGTCCAGGTTCAGGATCGCATATTCCAACTGCCGGGGCAGGAAAAGGATATCGGTCAGCAGGGCATCCCGGGTCTTTTCCGAATACGGTACCGGTTCAAATTTCCCGATGGGATAGCGGGGATCAACAGGCGCAGACGGCATTTGCGTTATTTTTCAGGTGAACGCCGGGGTCCCGGGCATCTTGTTATTTGACGATTTCAATCAATTCCACGTCGAAAATCAAGGTGGAACCGCCGGGAATATTCTCACCCGCACCCTGTTCTCCGTAAGCCAGCTGGTAAGGAATATAGAACTTGTAGCGGCTGCCGGTTTTCATGAGTTGAATTCCTTCAACCCATCCCCGGATGAACTGGTTCAACGGGTATACCGTCGGTTCGCCACGGTCGCGACTGCTGTCGAATTTTTTTCCATTCAGCAGGAAACCATCGTAATGGACCTTCACCGTATTGGTATCGGTTGGTTGGGGCCCGGTGCCTTCCGTGATCACTTCATACTGCAACCCACTGGCAGTCTGTTTCACTTCTTTACGCTTTGCATTTTCAGCGCAGAATTTAAGCCCCTCATCGATATTGGGCTGGATTTTCTTCCGGGACATTTTCTGGAGTTCCCTGCGGATCAGCATATCTGCCTGCTCCGGCGTCATCAGCGGTTTGTTCCTGATCATATCCTCGAAACCCCTGCCCAGCAAACTGGCGTTTACTTCGGTTACGCCCTGCATCTTGAAAAAGTTCCCGTCAAGCATGCCGATGGCATAGCTCATGCTGTCAATCGGTGTCTTGAGAACCGGCGCTGCCGGTGCCGGTTTAGCGGTAGTGGCCGGCTTAGCCGTTGCAGTGGCGGGCTTTTTCGCGGGCGCCGTTGTTTTCTGTTGTGCCAACAGGGACCCTGTGGTTCCCAGGCAAATGACCATGCACCATCCAATTTTCGCAGATACTTTCATGTTATTATGATTTCATTTTATCGTTTCATCATTGTCAGTCTTCCCTGAGTCCATGACCCGTCATGGCGATGAAGACATCTTCCAGGTTGGCGCCCTTCATTTCACGATGTCGCTGGAATCCCCGCTCGAGCAGGTCGTCAATCATCTTTCCGGGACTATCGATCGCCACTATTCTTCCCTCGTCCATGATGGCTACCCTATCGCACAGGAATTCCGCCTCATCCATATAGTGTGTTGTAATGATAACGGTGGTACCCTGGCGGCGGATATCCCGAATCAATTCCCAGAGGTTGCGCCTGGCCTGCGGGTCAAGGCCGGTGGTTGGTTCATCGAGGAAAATAATCTTTGGCTTGTTAATGAGGGTTGTGGCGATGGAGAAACGTTGTTTTTGACCGCCGCTCAGCGATTTGTAGTTCGCCGATGCCTTGTCTTCCAGGTTGACGGTCCTGAGAAGGGCCATCGGGTCCGCCGATTCATTGTACAACCCGTTGAAAAGTTCTATAAGCTCAGTTAGTTTCAAACCCGGATAGAAACCGGAAGTCTGCAACTGTACGCCGATGATCCGCTTGATTTTTTCCGGTTCGCTGTCCAGGCTAAAGCCACTGATTCTGACCGTACCCGATGTTTTAATCCTGAGGGTTTCCATGATTTCGAGAGACGTGGACTTCCCGGCGCCGTTAGGTCCCAGCAGGCCAAAGATTTCGCCCTCATACACTTCGAAACTGATCCCTTTGACCGCCTGGAACGCACCATACTGCTTGACCAGATCGCGTACCTCGATGATCACCTGCCTCCCGGTTGCGTTGTTCATGCTTTCAGATACGTTTCGAGTTCTTCCATCATGCCTTTGCTGCCGATGAAGAGAGGGCTGCGCTGGTGGAGTTCCGTGGGCACGATGTCCAGGACACGCTGCTTGCCATTGGTGGCTTTTCCACCGGCCACTTCCAGGATAAAGGCGAATGGGTTGCACTCATACAACAAGCGCAGCTTGCCTTTTGGCTTATCTATCGTGGCCGGGTACATGAAAATGCCACCCTTGATGAGGTTCCTGTGCAGGTCAGACACCATACTGCCAATGTACCGCTGGGTATAGGGGCCGCCGGTATCCTTGTTTTTCTTCTGGCATTGCTGGATGTAATCCTGCACACTTTTCTCGTACTGGAAGAAATTGCCGTGGTTGACACTATAGATTTTCCCGAAGTCAGGGCATTTGATATCCGGGTGGCTCAGGGAAAACTCGCCGATGGAAGGGTCGAGCGTAAACCCGTTGACGCCGCGACGGGTGGCGTACACCAGCATCGTGGAAGAGCCATACACGATATAACCGGCCGCCACCTGGTGAATCCCGGCCTGCAGGAAATCCTCGCGAACCGCGGGTGTTCCAAGGGGGGATACCCGGCGATACACGCTGAAGATCGTACCGATGGAAACGTTCACGTCAATATTGCCGCTCCCGTCCAGCGGATCAAATAAACATACGTATTTCGAATTATTACTGACAGGATCATCGAAGGCGATGAAATCGTCCAGTTCCTCACTGCCAATACCGGCACAGCTGATGCCGTGCTTGAGCACGCCCATGAACTGGTTGTTGGCGTACACGTCCAGCTTTTTAACATCCTCTCCCTGAACGTTCACTGCACCGGCATCGCCCAAAATATCCACCAGCCCGGCTTTGTTCACTTCCACATTCACCCGCTTGGCAGCCAGCCCGATGTCCCTCAGAAGGCTTGCCAGTTCACCCGTGGCATGCGGGAAGGCGCGCATCTGCTGTATCGTGAATTCATCCAGGGTCAGGATCCTGCGGTTGATGACCATAAAATTCGGGTTAAGCTTGGCAGCAAAAGTAATGCTTTGCCGGGAGCGGAAAAACAGGCCGGCCCTTTATCTTTACGCCATGAAAGTGTTCAAGTTTGGTGGCGCCAGCGTCCACAGCATAGAAAGAATCCGAAACCTGGGCGATATCCTTGAAAAGCACACAGATGGCCCCGTGATGTTGATCGTTTCGGCCATGGGAAAGACCACCAATGCGCTTGAAAAAGTGGCGGAAGCTTATTTCATGGGCGAAAAAGAGGAAGCGATCCGTCTCTTCCGCG
>JALOMP010000033.1 GCA_025455365.1 Chitinophagaceae bacterium
ACGGTCATGGCTAACTGCCTGATCATGCCTTCCTTCGCACAGAAAAAGCAAACCAATCCTCCGGCAGCGACGGCTCCTGCGGCTGCGGATTTCAATGCCATCTACAAACCCCTGAAATGGAGGAATATCGGGCCTTTCCGCGGCGGCCGTTCCGTTACGGCCAGCGGTGTGGTAGGGGATATCAATACCTATTACATGGGTACAACAGGCGGCGGCTTGTGGAAGACTACGGACATGGGCACTACCTGGTCGAATATATCCGACGGCTTTTTTAAGACGGGCTCGGTGGGTGCGATTGCCGTTGCCGAGAGTGATCCCAACGTGGTTTATGTGGGCATGGGCGAACATGCCGTTCGGGGGGTGATGACCCATCACGGCGATGGCGTCTATAAATCCACGGATGCAGGAAAGACCTGGAAGAAAATCGGGCTGGACTCCACCCAGCATATTTCGCGGATCATCGTTCATCCAAAGAACCCGGACCTGGTGTACGTAGCCGTACAGGGTGCCTTGTACAGCAACTCAAGCGCCCGGGGTATCTATATGTCCATGGATGGCGGCCAGACCTGGCGTAAAACACTCTTTGTGGATGACAAGACCGGTTGCGTTGAATTG
Source organism: Chitinophagaceae bacterium (assembly GCA_025455365.1). Lineage (GTDB taxonomy): Bacteria > Bacteroidota > Bacteroidia > Chitinophagales > Chitinophagaceae > Pollutibacter. The sequence goes on from JALOMP010000033.1 coordinate 616, forward strand.
TCCATGGATATGACCAATCCCCGCATCCTGTATGCGGCCATGTGGGAACATGGGCGCAGGCCCTGGCAGGTGATCAGCGGTGGCCCTGGCAGCGGACTGTATAAATCAACGGATGGGGGCCTGAGCTGGGAGCAGATGAAAAACGGGCTTCCCGAAGAGATGGGCAAAATGGCCATCTCCGTATGCCGATCGAACCCGGAGAAGGTCTATGCGCTGATCGAGAGTGATTCCGATAAAGAAGCGGGGGGTCTTTTTGTATCCAGCAACACAGGCAACAGCTGGAGCCGCGTTACCAACGATCATCGCCTCATTCAAAGGGCCTGGTACTATATTGAACTCTTTACGGACCCGCAGGATGAAAATACATTGTATGTACTAAGTGCGCCGGCGTTGAAGTCGATCGATGGCGGAAAGACCTGGCAGGATATGGATACCCAGCATGGTGACCATCACGATCTGTGGATCAATCCCAACAACCCGAAGAATATGGTCCTGGCCGATGACGGCGGCGCCGTAGTGAGTGTGAATGGGGGCAACAGCTGGTCTGTTCAAAGCAATATGCCAACCGCGCAACTGTACCGGATAAACGTAGACAACCAGTTTCCCTACCGGATCTATGCCGGCCAGCAGGATAACACATCAGTTTCCATCGCGCACCGGGAACTTGGCAGCGGCGGCATCAACCGCAGCAGCTGGGCCTATTCCGCCGGCGGCGAAAGCGCTTTCCTGGCTTTCAACCCGGACGATCCGCGTTATGTGATGGGTGGCAGCTACCAGGGCACCATTGAGGTGCTGGATACCCGGTCCAATGCGTCCACCAACGTCATGGCCGCGCCGATCCAGTACCTGGGCATGGATGCCAAGGATATGAAGTACCGCTTCAACTGGAACGCACCGATCATCTGGAGCAAACACGAGCCGAACGCATTCTACCATGGTGCGCAGGTACTCCTCAAAACCACCGACATGGGAAAGACCTGGAAAGAAGTGTCGGGTGACCTTACCCGTAATGAGAAGTCGAAGCAGGGCAAACCCGGTGTTCCCTATACCAATGAAGCCGTGGGCGCGGAGAACTACGGAACCCTGGCCTATGTGATGGAATCGCCCCATGAAAAAGGGGTGATCTGGACGGGCAGCGATGACGGACTTGTGCATGTAACGAGGGACGGTGGGCAAAGCTGGCAGAATGTAACGCCTGCGGGCCTGAAGGAATGCCTGGTCAATGCCATTGAAGTATCGCCTCATAGTCCATCAACGGTCTATATCGCCACCACGCGCTACAAGTTTAACGACCATACGCCGGGTCTGTATAAGACAACGGATTACGGAAAAACATGGACGGCCATCAATACCGGGATCCCCTATGGTGCTTTCACCCGGGTGGTACGGGAGGATGACCAGCGCAAAGACCTGCTCTTTGCGGGTACGGAAACCGGGGTATATATTTCCTGGAACGGAGGGGCGAGCTGGCAGCCATTCCAACTCAACCTGCCCGTTACACCCGTTACGGATTTGCGGGTGCATAAGGGCGACCTGATCGCGGCTACATCGGGCCGTTCTTTCTGGATCCTGGATGACCTTGGCCTCATCCGTCAGTATGCCCCGGCCACTGATTCCACGCATCTCTACAAACCCGAGGATACCTACCTGGTGAATGCGTACAGCGAACTGGACCGCAGCAGCCCTGATTTCAACGGATCCAATGCCTTCCGCGGGGTTAACCCGGCCACGGGTGTGGTGATTTATTACCAGCTTCCTTCCCTCAAACCAGAAGACCTGGTTGAAATGGAGATCAGGGATGCTTCGGGTAACCTTGTGCGTACGTTCAGCTCGAAGCCGGATAGCTTGTACAAGCGATATGACGGCGCTCCGGCGCCCGATCCCGTCCTCTCCAAAGGGAAAGGCCTGAACCGCTTCGTCTGGAACACAAGGTATCCCACGGCCAAAGCTGTTCCCAATATATATATCGAGAGCTCATACAGCGGTCATAAGGCAATCCCTGGGAAATACACCGTAACGCTGAAGGCCGGTGGCCGAACGGAGAAATCGGATTTCGAACTCCTGCCAAACCCACTGTACACGGTAAGCCCCGCCGAATACCAGTCCTATCATACCATGATGATGGAGATGGAGAAGAACCTGAACGACATGCACGGGATGGTGAATTCCCTGTATGCTCGCCAGAAACTGTTAAGCGAGGTACTCGCGGAAATGCCCCGGGAAGAAAAATACACGTCGCTGCGCAAGGAAGGTGAGTTGCTCCTGCAAAAAATGAAATCCTGGGATGAGGACATGGTGCAACGAAAGTCCAAGGCCTATGACGATGTTGAGAATTTCCCCAATAAGTTCACGGCCAACTATATGTTCCTGATCAACGCTACGGAAAGCGATATCCCGCGCGTGAACCAGGGTTCCCTCAACCGCAGGGCGGAACTTGATGTGCAGTGGGCAAAGCTGAATGCCACGGGCCGCGACCTGCTGGAAAAAGAAATTCCGGCCTATAACAGGAAACTGTGGGAAGCGGGGATCGGGGCAGTGTATGGGAAGTGAGATGTTAGAAGTTGGAAGTTGGAAGTGAAAGGGCCGGATCTTCGGATGAGTTACGAAATCTGCTTTACTTCTCATTTCTAAAATCAGAAATCTAACTTCCTGCAAGCAGCGCCTCCAGCCTTTTCTCGGCAAAGGCCTTGACTTCTGGCATGAAGCGTTGGTAGCACTTGCCCAGGGCTTCATGGTTCTCCTCGAAGATGCGGAAGGCGGTTTCGCTGTCGTCCAGGTAGGCTGCACGGCGGACCAGGCCGCCAAGACTGTTCCGCAATCCCCAGCGGAACTGGTAATTATACAGCCAGTTTTGCTCCTTCATGTATGGGAACATCCGGGCGAAGCGTTCTGGAAACCGGGCGGAGAAAGGATCGAGCTGCCGGTAGGTCTCCAACGAGAATTCCATCAGGCTGTTGTCGGTGAACTCAGCCGAATCCGCAGCCAGGAAATGATCGTATACCACGTCCACGAAGGCGGCACTGTACAGTCGGTAGTGGGGTTGGAAAAACAACTTTGCCTCCCGGGTAACCGGATGCTGGTCGGTGTACTGGTCGATATCCCGGTGCAGGCGGATGCCTTGCTGGATGGCAAATGGGTAATCGAGCATTTTTCTCCCTTTTACATAATCGCTGATCATGTTGCCCACGGTGATCTCCGGTATGCCGAAAGACAGGTATGCATGGGCCAGGTAGTTCATACCCAAAGGTATTATGATTCGGTCTTCCTATCTTCACGCCGGATTTTTGGGTCCGGGAAAAGCCCCGGCCCTGGCACACACTGTTCAGTCAATCTCAAAATCTTTTTATGCAAAAAGGTCCTGTTTCCCAGTTTATTCTTCACCATTACCGGCATTTCAACGCTGCGGCACTGGTGGATGCGGCCAAAGGCTATGAAACACATCTTCTCGAAGGCGGCAAAATGCTGGTTTCCCTGGCCGGGGCGATGAGTACCGGCGAATTGGGTGTATCCCTGGCCGAAATGATCCGGCAGGGTAAAGTGGATATCATTTCCTGCACGGGCGCCAACCTGGAGGAGGATATCATGAACCTCGTGGCGCATACCCATTACAAGCGCATCCCAACCTGGCGCGACCTCACCCCGCAGGACGAGTGGAACCTGCTCGAAAAGGGATTAAATCGTGTGACAGACACCTGCATTCCCGAAGAAGAAGCTTTCCGTAAAATCCAGCACCATATAGAGAAGATTTGGAAGGATGCCGATGCAAAGGGCGAGCGCTATTTTCCGCATGAGTACATGTATAAACTGCTCAACAGCGGTGTGATGAAGGCCGATTACGAGATCGATCCGAAGAACAGCTGGATGATCGCGGCAGCGGAGCGCAACCTTCCGATCGTGGTACCGGGCTGGGAGGATTCTACCATGGGAAATATTTTTGCTTCCTATGTGATAAAAAATGAGGTCAAAGCCAGTACGATGAAGAGTGGAATTGAATACATGGTATGGCTGGCCGATTGGTACCGGAACAACAGTGCCGGCAAAGGCGTGGGATTCTTCCAGATTGGCGGTGGTATCGCCGGGGATTTCCCGATCTGCGTGGTACCCATGATGTACCAGGACCTGGAATGGACAGGTGTTCCTTTCTGGAGCTATTTCTGCCAGATCAGCGATTCCACAACCTCCTATGGTTCCTATTCCGGCGCCGTCCCCAACGAAAAAATCACCTGGGGAAAACTCGATATTCATACGCCCAAATACATCGTGGAGAGCGACGCTACCATTGTGGCGCCATTGATTTTTGCGTATATATTGGGATGGTAAGAAAGTGAAATGTAAAAAAGTGAAAGGTGAAAAGTATTCGATTTTACTATTCACTTTTCACTTTATACTTTATCCTTTCCTGTCTCTGCGGTCTTCGCGATGGTCCCTTACGTCTTCTTTACGGTCACGCTTGTCTTCCCTGCGATCACGTACGTCTTCCATCCGGTCCCTGCGGCCGCCTTCATGCTGCGCATCGCGCAGGTCTTCCCGGCGATCCCTGACATCTTCCCGCCTGTCGTGACGGTTTTCCTTCCGGTCTCTCACGTCCTCGCGACGGTCAAAGTGGTTTTCTTTCCGGTCCCATCGATTTTCACGACGGTCAAAGTGGTTTTCCATCCGGTCCAGGCGTTGATGCTGGTTGATGCGGGCCTGGTTCTGTGCCTGGGTGGAAAGGGCGCCCAGAAGGAGCGCGGATACAACCAGGGCTTTGGCGTTTGTCAGGTGTGTACTTTTCATACTGTTCGGGATTGGTGGTTTTTTAAACTTGTTACAGTATCATAGACCCGGGCCCGTTGCGGAAGTTTAATGCCTGGCATAAAAAAAGAGGATGAATTGTTCATCCTCTTGTATTTCAATGCATTTACAATACCATCAATCCAGTTCGGGAAGCGGGATATCCCGTTTCATCATGGTTTCGCGGTTGGCCATCTCCCAGGCGGTGAAGAAGACCAGTTGCGCGCGTTTGGCCAACAGGGGGTAGTTAATCTTGTCCGGGGTGTCCGTAGGCTGGTGGTAGTCGGCTTTCAACATGCCATCATAGTAAAAGATGATGGGCACGCCTTTTCTTGCGAAATTGAAGTGGTCGCTGCGATAGTAAATTCTTTCTTCGTCGTTGGGGTCATTGAATTTATAGTCCAACACCAGTTTGGTATATTTCTTATTGACGCCTTCGCTGATGGGTTTCAGTTCAGAGCTCAGTTTATCATCGCCCACTACATAGACGTAATTGTTGGTATCCGGTTTTTTGCGTTCCGTATCGATCCTTCCGATCATATCGATGTTGAGGTTGGCCGTTACCTTGTCCAGCGAAACTGTGGGATGCTCCGAGAAAAACTGCGATCCCCACAACCCTTTTTCCTCGCCGCTCACGGTCATGAAAATGACGCTCCGGCGAGGCCCTTTACCGGCGGCTTTTGCCTTTGAGAATGCTTCCGCCAGTTCGATGATGCTCACGGTGCCGGAACCGTCGTCGTCCGCGCCATAATAGATCACATCGCCCCGTTTGCCGAGGTGGTCGTAGTGTGCAGTGAGTACCAGGTACTCATCTTTTTTATCCGTGCCTTCGATCATGCCTAGCACATTGGTACTTTCCAGGAACTGTACTTTCTTGTGGAAATCGATCATCAGGTCGCGACTGATGTTCGCATGCTGCACTTTCTCTTTCTTTCCTTTCTCCTTCACTTCATTCCAGGCATCGCCCATTAACATGGACGCAATCTTCTCTGAAATGAAATAGGCATTTGGTCCCTGTACTTCCTTATACAGGGATGTGTACATGTTGCCCAGGTCACTCATCGGCCGGCGGGGGAAATTGGCACCCACCAGGAGCACCGCGGCAGCCCCGTTTTTTCGCGCGTTGTTGATTTTGGCGAAAGTGCCGGAGGGCGACATCCAGCCACCGCGTTTAGGCTTATAGGAGGCAGGACCGCCATCCAGGAGGAGGACGGCTTTTCCTTTTACATCGAGCCCTTCATAGTCGTTATACCCGGAGTCAACGATACCATGGCCGGCAAAGACCACCTGGGAAAAGAACTGCGTACCGCTGTTGTTCATCTGGATCACCGGCTGGAAGTCCTGGTTCAGCTCTATTTTCTGGTTGCTGATCATCATGGAAGCACCTTTAAGCGAATCCCGGTATACGGGGAAGGATAGTTGGTAACTGCCATTGTTACCGGCAACCAGCCCCAGGCTCCTGAATTGGGATTCAATATAGGCAGCAGCCTTCCGCTGGCCTTCGGTGGCAGTTTCGCGGCCCTCCATTTCCTTTCCGGCCACGATATACAGTTGTTTCTTCAGGTCGGCTTCCGTAATGGACGAAGCAAAGGTTTTTGGATCCGCCGCGCCTTTTTTCTGGGCCGTGGAAACCAGGCTGCCGGACAAGGCCAGCAGCAGGAAAAAATGTTTCATGTATCGAGGATTGATTTGATTGATAACGCAAACTTAGTCGCTGCCCTTGTGTATGCAAGGGAAATTCCACCAGTGGTGTGCGGGTTCATGAACAGGCGATCTTGCCAACGCGGGTGGCGTGGCGCCCGGCTTCAAACTCCGTGGACATGAATATGTCCACCATTTTCCGGCTTTGTTCGATCGACACATACCGGGCGGGCAGGCAGATGATATTGGCATTGTTGTGCTGACGGGCGAGTTCCGCGATCGATGAATCCCAGCAGATGGCCGCACGGATTTTCTGGTGTTTATTCGCGGTAATGGCAACCCCGTTGGCGGATCCGCAAAGCAGGATTCCCAGGCTGCATTCGCCCGATTCTACGGCACTAGACACGGCATGCGCGAAATCCGGGTAGTCCACGGAGTCCTTGGAATGCGTTCCGAAGTCCTTCACGGTGACGCCTCTTTCATGCAGGAATATTTTCAGGTCTTCCTTGTAGTCATACCCGGCATGGTCGCAACCGATGGCAACGGGCTGGAAGAGGTTGAATGGAGAATGTATCATGGAAGTAAAGGTAGAATTTAGATTTTAGAAGTTAGAAGTGAAGCCAAAGAGTTTATAAGGGCGATAAAAATGAGCTGGGATTTAACACCAATTCCGCAGATGCTTATATTCCCACTTCCCAAATCTCACTTCTAAAATCCCACTTCATCCTAACTCCACTCTTCCCATTTCTTCGCCTGTTTCCGCACTACACGGGCGGAAATCAGGATGCTTATTTCGTAGAGCATGACCAGTGGCAGTACCACTACCATCTGGCTTCCCCAGTCCGGGGAGGGGGTAATGATGGCCGCAATGACCAGCAAGGCCACGTAGGCGTATTTCCGGTATTCGCGCAGGAAGCCGGGCGTGATCAGGCCCATGTTGGACAGAACCCAGGAGGCGGCGGGTAATTCGAAGGCAAGCCCGGCGCCCAGTGTAATATCTATGTGGGTTTCGAGGTAGTCGGACAGGGTGGGGCGATATTCCAACAAGGCGGCAGTGCCGATCTTATAGTTGGCCAGGAAATTAAAGGTAAAGGGGGCTAGTACGAAATATCCAAAGGCTGCGCCGATGAAAAAGAAGAGACTGACCCAGAAGATGAGGCCGCGGGTGTGTTTCAGTTCATGGGGTTTGAGGGCGGGTTTCACAAACCGCCACACTTCCCAGCAGAGATAAGGGAAGCCCACGACGAGTGAACTGACGAGGGCGATCGTGATACTGGACATGAAGGTTCCGCTGACGCTGGTTATCTGCAGGCTCATGGTCATCGGTGGCATGCAAAGGGAATCGCCCAGGCCAATGGAATGGCTCAGGTTGCAAAGCAGGCGGTATGAAATGAAATCATTCCGGGTTGGCCCCATGATCACCTGGTCAAACAGGAAATCGATGAATACAAAAAAGACAATCGCCGAAATCAGCACAAATAGTACGGCCCGGATGATATGCCATCGCAGGGCTTCGAGGTGGTCTACGAAACTCATCTCCGATTCGGAGCTTTCCTTGCCCCGGATGCGCTGGAAGAATGATTTTCTATCAGGAGTCTGAACGGCCAGTGTGAAAGGATTTGAAGGGCAAAGGTAAGGCTTACTGCAGTACTTTCATTTTCACGGTTTCGATCCGGGTATCACTGACGTTAAGTACTTCAAATTCATAATTGTCGAGGATGATCCGCTCCCGCTGGCGGGGTATGGATTCATGTTGTGTAATGATAAAGCCGGAAAGGGTTTCCGATTGTTCCACGGGCAGCCCGAACCCGTATTTCTCATTCAGGTAGTCCAGTTCCAGCCTCCCGGAGAAAATATATTCCCGTTCAGCCAGTTGTTTTTCCACGAATTCTTCCACGTCATACTCATCCTTGATTTCGCCGAAAATTTCCTCCAGCAGGTCTTCCATGGTGATAATGCCGGAAGTGCCGCCGAATTCATCCACGACCCAGGCGATGGATTTCCGCTCACGGGAAAAACGGGTGATGAGGTCCGTGGCGCTCATGCTCTCCGGTACCGCTGGTATCGGAAGGGTTACGGACCGAATATCGGGCGGGTTTTTAAACAGGGACAGTTGATGCACATACCCCACGATATGGTCGATATTTTTCTCATAGACCACCAGCTTGCTCAGCTTTGTATCCATGAATTTTTGTCGCAGCGCTGCGATGGGGGCATTGATGTCCAGGGCTTCAATTTCTTTCCTGGGAACCAGGCACTGCCTGATTTTGATGGAAGGCAGGGATAGCGCGGCCTCAAAGAGTTCTGTATTCAGCTCATTGTTGTCTTCGCTCTGTTCCCTTGTCTGCTGGATGAACTGTTCCAGGTCCACCCGGTTGAAAGCGTCCTTCTCATCCTGCAATCGCACATTGAACAGGTATTTGAGGATCCATTCGGAGGCGGATACGAAAAAGGAGGCTATAGGGTAGAGCAGACCGTAGAAAAAGTCAACGATGGGTGCGAAAAAACTCAGCAGGGTATCATTTTTGGCCTTGAAAATGGCCCTGTTGAAAAAGATATACAACAGGATCATGGCGCTGGCGAGGACGGTATCGAACAGGAGCCTGATATATTGCAGGTATGGTACGAACTGCTTGTCCAGGAAGCCCTCCGCCCAGGTCCAGGCACTGCTCAGGAACTCGCCGATCAGCAGGCCGTAGGTAACAAGGGCCAGGTTGAACCCGATCAGGGTTGTGCCGATGAATTTTGCCGGCGAATCCATGAAGTCTGACAGGATTTTCCCGCTCCGCAGCCCCTGTTTTTTCTTCAGTTCGATGGGTAGCTTATTGGCGGAAACAAACGCCACTTCAATACCGCTGAAAAAGCCTGCCAGGAGAAAGACAGCGATGATGCCGATGAGTAATATCAACTCCATAGGTACAAATATAGGGAAACCCCGGCCGGTGCCGGAACGTTGAACTACGCGGGAAATCTACGGATGGGTGATGAATTCGCGAATAATATCCTCGGCCTTCGCACAGGCTTCAGCCAGTACATCGTTGACGATGACATGGTTGAAATGGTCCCGGAAGGAAATTTCGTAGGATGCCTTGCTCACGCGGGCCTGGATCGATTCCTCGGTTTCCGTGCCCCTGCTTTGCAGCCTGCGCCTCAGTTCATCAACGGATGGGGGCTCTACGAACAGGGAAAGGGAGCTTCCCGGAAATTGCTGCTGCACATGTATCGCGCCTTTGACGTCAATATCCAGCAGGGGAACCTTCCCCTGGTTCCAGATGCGATGCAGTTCTGATTTCAGGGTGCCGTAATACTTGCCTTCGTACACCATTTCCCATTCGATGAATTCTTCGTGCTGGATTTTCTGCCGGAACGCATCTGCGGACATGAAATGGTAGTCGATACCGTCCTGTTCAAAATACCGGGGCTTACGCGTGGCGGCCGACACAGAGAATGCCAGCTGGTCCGGAAACCTGTTGAGCAGGTAACGGGTGATCGAGGTTTTGCCTGCACCGGAGGGAGCAGTGATGATGATTATTTTCTTCAAGGACATGAAGTATTAGTGAGTATTGACTCACGACTATTGTTATTCAGCTATTCCTGTTTACGTACAATTTGTGCTCCCAGGGCCTGCAGTCGCTGGTCGATGTACTGGTAACCCCGGTCAATCTGTTCAATATTCTGGATTACGCTTCTACCTTCCGCACTGAGTGCGGCGATGAGCAGCGCCACGCCTGCCCGGATATCCGGGCTGCTCATGGTGATGCCCCTGAGCTGTTGTTCCCTTTCCAACCCGATCACGGCCGCGCGATGCGGATCGCAAAGGATGATACGCGCGCCCATGTCCAGCAATTTGTCTACGAAGAACAGCCGGCTTTCAAACATTTTCTGGTGGATGAGCACGCTTCCCCTGGCTTGTGTGGCTACTACCAGGACGATGCTCAGCAGGTCCGGTGTGAATCCGGGCCAGGGGTGGTCATAAATCGTCAGGACGGATCCATCGAGGAAGGTCTGGATTTCATAACGTTCCTGGCTGGGGATGTAAATATCATCGCCCCGGTATTCCATCTGGATGCCCAGCTGCCGGAATTTTTCCGGGATGACGCCGAGGTGTTCAATGCCTGCGTTCCGGATGGTGATTTCGCTTTTTGTCATGGCGGCCAGCCCGATGAAGGACCCCACTTCAATCATATCGGGCAGCATGCTGTGGGTGGTTCCCCCCAGGGCGTCAACCCCTTCAATGGTCAGCAGGTTTGAGCTGATGCCGCTGATCCTGGCGCCCATGCGGTTTAGCATGCGACAAAGCTGCTGGATATAGGGTTCACAGGCGGCATTATAGATCGTAGTCGTTCCGCGGGCCATGACGGCAGCGAGGATGATGTTGGCGGTGCCGGTAACGGAGGGTTCGTCGAGTACGAGGTTTGTACCCTGCAATCGCGGCGCTTCCAGGTGGAAGAAGCCATCTTCTGCATGGTAGGTAAACTGGACACCCAGTTTTTCAAAGCCGATGATATGGGTGTCAAGGCGCCTGCGTCCGATCTTGTCGCCCCCGGGTTTGGGGATAAACGCCCTTCTGAAGCGGGACAACAGCGGTCCTGCGATCATCACGGATCCCCGAAGCTTCCCGCTTTTGTTCCGGAATGTCTCGCTGTGGAGGTAATCCATGTCGATGTCATCCGCCTTAAAGATGCAGGTATGCCTGTCCGTCCGGTCGACTTTCACGCCCATGTCGGCCAGCAGTTCGATGAGTAGATTTACATCCAGGATATCCGGAATGTTCCGGATGGTCATCTCTTCGGGGGTAAGCAGTACGGCGCTGATGATCTGGAGCGCTTCATTCTTCGCGCCCTGCGGAACGATTTCGCCTTGCAGTTTCCTGCCACCGGTTACTTCAAATGATTGCATAAGCGGTTAGGGGGCACTGACTCCCGCAGGTAGGGGAGGGGTTTATTTGAAACGCTTTTTCTGGAATTTTTGCTGCGGCCTGCTCTTGTTCATGCCGCCCTGGTTGCGTCCGCTGCCACCATTGCGGGGCTGGAACCCGCCCTGCTTTCCGCGTTTGACAAAGCGATCATCGCGTTCTCGGTAAGCCTTGACGAAGGGGGTTGCCGTGAACTCAAGCTGCCCGTTGGTAATATTGTTCAGTTCATTGCGGATGGCATCGTCATGCACCAGTTCCTTATGCCAGTTGTTGTATGCCAGCTTCATATAGTAAGCGATGGCATTGGCGAATCCTGACTTCTTTTCCGGGTTTTCCTCTTTGAGGGCCTTGCCGATCACCACTTCGAGGTTCTTGCCCAGGTGAGAATAGCGCGGATACCGCTTGGGATAGGGCATCGGGGTAGGCCTTGCTTTCAGGGTCTCACGGGTGGGGATGGGGTATGGGCTCTCCACTTCCAGTTTGAAATCTGAAATCAGGAAGAGGTGGTCCCAGAGTTTGTGCCGGAAGTCCTCCACGTTCTTGAGGTGGGGATTCAGGAATCCCATCAGTTCAATCACCGCATACGCATTACGCTGCCGCCTTTCCTTGTCTTCAATGGTCAGCAGGTGGTCCACCATCTGCTGGATATGCCTGCCGTACTCACGCATCACCAGATGCTCCCGGGTTGTATTATATTCCATAAATTAAGTGTGGAAGGTCAAAATTAGGGGAATTAGTTCACAGTTCACGGTTCACGGTTCACGGTTCATGGTTCACAGTTCACAGTTCACGGTTCGTGGTTCGTGGTTCGTGGTTCGTGGTTTTTATCAGGCACGTAATATAATAATTCCCGGATTGGCTTTGGGCCATTCCGGGAATCATGTCAGGATTTTCCATGAACCGTGAACCACGAACCATGAACTGATTTATTCAATCCTCAACCTCGTGATGCTTTTTTCCCCTGTTCCCGGGTTGCGCACACGCAGCCAGTAAAGGCCTCGTGTATATTGCTGGCTGAACGTTACAGGCATATTGGCGGCCCTGTTCACCCGCTGTTTCTGGCTTTCCAGGACCTGGCCCATCGTATTGACGAGTTCGATTTCGAGGTTACCGGTCTGCGGGCTTTCGAACTGTACCATGATCTGTCGTTTGGCGGGATTGGGATATACCGATGTCTGGATGGTTCCGTTTTCAGCAAAGGATACCGTTTTTACCGCTGTATAGTAGACTTTCCCCTGGGCGTTGTTTTGGCGTACGCGGAAGTAAAAGCGTCCGTTTTCACCCGCCGGTGGCGTGAACCGGTGCTCATAGCTGGCGGTGCCAATGCCCATGGCCTCGCGGCTGGTCAGGGGCTGAAAGCGCTGACCGTCCTTGCTGAATTCAATCGTATAGCGGTTGCTGACGCGTTCGTTATCGGTTACCCATCTCAGTGATACATTCAGATTGTCCCGGACAACGGAAAAATTACGCATGCCGGAAGAGAGCACGGAGTTGGGGCACCAGAAATATGCCAGCCGAAAGCTACCCACGGCATAGGTTTGAACGGTGGACCGGTAGTTGTTGCTGCCCTGCAGCAGCGTAGTACTGCCCGTATTGGTAAAGTCGAAATTGACATTGCCCGTGGCACCCAGGAATGTGGCTGATCCGCTGGTCTGGTCGGTGATAAATTCGTTCTTAAACGTCGTGTCTGGTCCCCAGAGGACACTGTCAATACCCGTGTTGTATTTATTGAGCAGTGCGGGCCCATAGGTCCGGTTTACCGAAGAAGACGCGAACAGCCCGCCGGGTCCGTCCAGGATGATATCCTGCGTATAGCGGAAGCGGTAGGTCCGGTCGCTGGAATCCAGGTTTCGGATACCCAGGCTGGCCACCGTAATGATGGATCCGGAGATCCGTACGCAACTCAGGGTTCCGGTTGACGGATTAAACTTCGGGAAACTGATGGTTGTCAGGAAATCAGCCGTTTGTGGCAGGTTGAACGTGTGTACAACGGAGTCAACCGGGTCACCGTTTGGGCAGGCGCACTGTGCCGTGCTTTTCCCTGGCAGCAGGGACGCGAGTGAAATGGCACACATGCAAAGAACTGTGTAGATTTTGCTCATAGGTAATGGATTTGTATGCTTTCAATGGGTAGGGGATCAATATATAAAACGTTCTCATGTATCAATTTATTTTCGCGGAAATGTAATATCAGAGCCGCCTACAGCCTATTTTTGAAGCCCGTTGAGAATCATGCGAATAGCCATCAATACAAGGTTCAGTGCGTATCCTTACGAAGAAGGGTACGGTCTGTATATACGTGAAATTGCGAGCCGGATGGCCGATTCCGAGCAGGGGGACAGGTTCCTTTTCCTGTACGACCAGCCCCCTTCATCGCCCCTTCCTTCCCATCCCTGGATCACGCAGCAGGTGACGGGTCCGCCGGCCAGGCACCCGCTGCTTTGGAAGCTGTGGTATGATGTGCAGGTGCCACGGGCATTGAGAAAATTCAAAGCGGACGTTTTCCTGTCGCCAGACGGCATATGTTCGCTGACTACCGGTGTGCCGCAGGTGATTGTTATCCATGACCTTGCATACCTCCATTACCCCGGTTCCCTTCCCTGGGCCCAGCAGCGGTACTACCGGAGCCAAACGCCGCGCTTCATACGGAAGGCCAAATGCATTATTACTGTTTCCGATTGTTCCCGAAAGGACATCCTGGCTCATTACCCGCATGCGGATGGCAAGATTATGGTCGTTCCCAATGCGGCCGATGCTTCTTTTGTCCCCTTGGACTGGGGCGAAAAGGAAAGGGTCAGGGAGCGGTTCACGGAAGGGAAGGAATATTTTCTGTACACGGGTTCCATTCACCCGCGTAAAAACCTGATCAACCTGCTCAAGGCCTTTTCGGTTTTCAAGAAGCGACAGCAAACGGGCATGAAGCTGGTATTGGCCGGCCGGCTCGCATGGCAGCATGAGGAATTTACGGAGGCATTGTCGCGGTATAAATATCGGCACGATGTGATCCTGACCGGTTTCCTTCCGAGGCAGGACCTTCGGCAACTCATGGGCGGGGCATACGCGCTGGTCTATCCATCGCTCTGGGAAGGCTTCGGGCTGCCGTTGCTGGAGGCCATGCAAAGCGGCGTCCCGGTGCTTTGTTCCAATACAGGGGCATTGCCCGAAACGGCTGCCGATGCGGCCCTGCTCTTCAATCCATTGGATCCGGAGGATATCAGCAAACAACTCAGTCGCATCTATATAGACGAAACGGAACGGTCGCGCCTGGTTGAACGGGGACTGGAACGTTGCCGCTTGTTCAGTTGGGAACGATCTTCGGGGATGATCAGGGAAATTCTTCGCGAGGTGGCGGGGGAAAAATCAATGCGTACCTTCGCGGCTGAACGATAACGCTTATGCAAGTTTCTACGATAACCATAGATGTTACACTGGACCCACAGAAAGTTCCCGTTGATATTCACTGGAATGCCACGCAGTCGAACTCGGAAGAAAAACAACAGGCGAAAGCCATGATGGTATCCTTCTGGGACGGAAGGGAAAAAGCCGCCATGCGGGTTGATCTTTGGACAAAGGAGATGATGGTGGATGAAATGGCTGATTTCTACTACCAGAACCTCATGACGATGGCCGATACCTTTGAACGCGCCACGCATCAGCAGGAACTGGTGGATGAGATGAAGACTTTCGCCCGGAGCTTTTATAAGAAATTCAGGGAAAAGATGAATGAAGAAGTGAAAGGGG
>JALOMP010000254.1 GCA_025455365.1 Chitinophagaceae bacterium
TCTTTTTCGCATTCACCTGGCCCTATGCAGCAATGGTCCTTCCAATGGCAGTCGGGGCAGGATGTTCCGCCTGCTGAAATCTTTTACCCGTCCGGGCTGTTTTCCGGAGTCGCTACGATACTGGATGGCTCAAGGCAACAATTGTTCCCGCTCTACCATTCCTTCCAGGTTAACTATGCGTTCAACAACCTGCATAAAGGGAGCAGCTGGCTGTGTATGGTTTCGGGTAATCATACCAACCGGCCATATAATACAGGAATGGAAAAATTTCCAGACTATACTGTTCTTTATCCCTGGTCGTCTGGCAGCAACCGGGGCCTTAACCTGTTGATAAAGGCAGAGCAGTTTATCAGGAACCTCCATTCAAAATTTTCACTGCAGGTTTCGATGCTATACGCGGGAAGCGAGATTGTTTTCAATGGGATTCCCAGCCAGAACGAGTCCGGGAACTTTCAAATACAACCACGCTGGATATCCGCATTTAAGGGAGTTGTTAATGCAGAGCTCTCCATGACGTCTTTATACAACGCCAATAAAACCCAGCCAGAATCGGGAGAAGCCAGCTCTTTCAGTCAGTGGCAGTACCAGGGATATCTTAAAATGAAAGTCCGCTTTTCGAAGAAAATATACCTCGCCCTTCAATACAACGGGTACAGAATTGTAGAAGGTAATTATTTCCAATCGCTCGACTGTTATGCAAAATGGAATGTCCATCGTTCCTGGGCCATCGCATTTTATGGCCATAACCTTTTGCAAACCAAGGTGATAGAAAATCAAACATTCTCGGCCAACCAAAAATCTATCCAGGCTTTTTCACTGGTGGATCCTTACCTTATGGCCAGGCTTCAGTGGCAATTTTAGCAGGTCCCACACGATAGATCCCCAAGAAAATGCAGTAAGGATCAGATAAACAGGCAACCATATATTCAACTAATGTATAATTTGTGAGGTTTGAAAAATCAACGGTTTTTCACCTGATAAATTAATGATTTGATCATTTTTTCTTAATATATTTATTAATTCTAAGATTATTTACCCTCTTACCTGCCCATCCACAATTACTCTGATTACGGCATTTCTCTGTACCTCTTAATCCGATCGCGCCGATACTCTTGAATCCGGTATTTGATTGCCGATGACATCCCAAACAGCTTAACCTGAGATTCAGTTATCCTGGGTATGCAATGGGTGCTTTCTTCTCTGATGGTAGCAGCTCAAAATTAAAACATCGTTCAACGGGTAAGCTTGTCCGGTGCCGTATAATGGCATTGACGATGGAGCTATCCGGGAAAAATATTGGATAAACGTTGCAGCCAATCCTGCGTAGGTGCAACAGCAAACATTTTAGGGATAAAAAAATAAAAGCCAGCATGGGCAAGATTATCGAATCACGACAGGCCACTCAGGTTAAAATCAAAAGCGGATCCATTGCGAGCGAGAAGCCAATCCGTGTTTCACATAGCCTGGTCATAGAAAAGATCCGGATCCGGGGCAAGTTCTTTTATGCCGGAGACCGGAAGTTTTATATGAAAGGGGTTACCTATGGGGCCTTCAAGCCGGATGACGATGGCCAGGAATACCATGATTATGAACTGATCCGGAAGGACTTCAGGATGATGCAGGCTGCCGGGCTCAATACCGTGCGTATTCCTCATACAACCCCTCCGCCTTCCCTGTTGGATATTGCTGCTGAAACCGGGCTGAAAGTGATGATAGGCCTCTCTGCTGAGCAACTGGTCGGCTACCTGATCGATAAGGAAAAGTCGCCAGACCTGAAGAAGCTGATACAGGATAAGGTCAGGACCGTTGCCAGGCATCCAGCACTCGCTTGCATCGCCCTGGGGAATGAGATTCCCGCTTCAACGGTACGGTGGATTGGGCGCAGGAAAATTGAAAAATACCTGCATCGGGTATATCGTTGGGTTAAGGAGATCGACCCGGAGACTCCCGTGACGTATGTCAATTATCCCACTACCGAATATCTACAGCTCGGTTTCCTTGACTTTGTATGCTTTAATGTATACCTGGAAAACCCAGCGGCATTTTCATCCTATTTATACAAACTCCATTCAATTGCCGGGGACCGTCCGCTGATCATGGGCGAAATCGGGCTCGATTGCCTTCGCAATGGCGAGGAAAAGCAAAAGGAGTTTCTGCAGTGGCAACTGCCATTGGCTTTTGGACAGGGTTGTGCCGGCGTTTTTATTTTTTCCTGGACGGACGAGTGGTTTCGCGGTGGTGAGGAGGTGTATGATTGGGCTTTTGGCCTGACCGGTAAAAAGCGGGAACCCAAACCATCCCTGCAGGTTCTGCCGGACCTGATGCAGCGTCTGCCCTTTAATCCGGATCTGCCATGGCCGCGCATATCGGTCATCATTTGTTCGTGTAATGGATCCAGGACAATACGCGATCCGATGGAAGCCTTGCTCAGGCAAACCTATCCTGACTATGAAGTGATCGTTGTCAACGATGGATCAACGGATGGCCTGCTGGACATTGTTTCCGGGTATCCCTTTAAGATCATTGACAGTGTAAACATGGGCCTCAGCTATGCCAGGAATCTCGGCATCCAAGCTTCCACGGGCGAGATCGTGGCCTATCTTGACGATGATTCTTTTCCGGACCCCGATTGGCTTTGGTATATCGCATACTTCCTGAAGACCACCGATTATGCAGCTGTAGGCGGGCCTAATATCATTCCGGAAAATTCAGGTTTCGTTGCCCAATGTGTGGACTACACGCCTGGTACGCCCACGCATATACTGGTCACTGACCAGGAAGCTGAGCATATCCCGGGATGCAATATGGCTTTCCGGAAAGACTGGTTGGAGAAAATCGGGGGCTTTGACCCGCGTTTCCGGGTGGCGGGTGATGATGTAGATCTGTGCTGGAGAATACAGGAGGCCGGTGGTAAAATTGGATTTGCGCCCGGTGCATATGTTTGGCACCATCGTCGGTGCGAAATCCGTAGATTCTGGAAACAACAGCAGGGGTATGGCAAGGCCGAAGCCCTGTTGGAAAATAAATGGCCTGAACGATTTAACCAGGTTGGACATATGTCCTGGAGCGGCAAGATTTATGGAAAGGGCTCCCTGGACAACCTGATATTCAATAACTGGCGTGTATACCACGGAACCTGGGGCATGGCTCCTTTCCAGTCTATTTACCAGTCAAAAGCCGGAGGTTTCCTTGCCGTGACGCTGATGGCAATGACCCTGCCAGTCCTGCAGATTATCAATAAAGTCAGGAAGATTCATATAGCAGGGTACGGGGCCGGAAGTACAGCCAGGCAATGGAAGTACAGGACCGTCATAGCATTCCTGCATATGTCGCAACCCCTGGCCAGGCTATGGGGACGCCTGAAACATGAATTGACGCCATGGCGGAGATTTGGACCGTCTGCGTATAGTATGCCCATTCAGCAGTATATTAATGTATGGTGTGATACATGGATATCCCCTGAAATTCGGATGGAAGCCATTGAAAACAAATTAAAGACAGCCAACCAGTATGTGTGGCGCGGCGGGGATTTTGAACGCTGGGACCTTAAAATGAAGGGGGGCGATTTCGGGATGGCCGGGATTTGCATGGCGGCGGAAGATCATAAGGAAGGACACCAGTACCTCCGGTTCAGGGTTAGGCCATTATTTACCCGGAGAACAAAGTTCCTCCTGGGCGTTTTTTCGCTGATTACCTTGTATGCACTGGTTGACCAGGCCTGGATACCGGCAGCTGTTTCCGGCGGCATTGTCCTGCTTGTCCTCAGCAGGGCAGTATGCGATAGCTCAATCGCCAAAAAGTATTTTTCAGATGTGATTAAAGCGCAAAATAAACTGGGTTGATGGGAAAAGCTAAGAGTTCATATTCGTCGCTTACGTTGCTCAGGAGGATACTCTTGCAAGGAAGGGCTTTCTGGCCGCACACCACAGGTATATTCCTGTTGAGTCTTCTCTCCGTGCCCCTGTCTTTGCTTGTGCCTGTTCCGTTAAAAATAATCGTGGACAGTGCATTCGGAAACGTGCCACTGCCGCATGTGCTCACCCGTGTTTTCCCGGCTGAAGGCATGCTGGTGCTGATCGAATTGCTGATCCACCTGCATGGGTTTGTCAGCTGGGTACTGCAATCGTATACGGGCGAAAAGTTGGTCCTGTCATTCCGCACCCTGCTCTTTAACCAGATACAACGGCTTTCACTGGCCTACCACGACAAAACGGGCGTTTCGGATTCCCTTTACCGCATCCAGTATGACGCGTCATCCATCCGGACGCTTTTTGTAAACGGGATTTCTTCCATCATCACGTCTTTCATCACCGTCGTTGGGATGTTGTATATCATGACAACCATCGATTGGCATTTTACGGTTATCGCCCTTGCCATCATACCCTTTCTTATTGTGCTGGTGCGTATATCAAGGTCGAAGATGAAAAGCCACTGGTATGATGTCAAGCGGCAGGAAAGTTCAGCTATGGCCGTGGTGCATGAAGCCCTGTCTGCACTCCGGGTGGTGAAGGCTTTCGCCATGGAAGGCCATGAGGAGGGACGGTTCGTGAAACGTTCAGAGCATGCATTCCGGAGTCAGCTGAAAGCCGCATATACGTCCGGTATATTTGACTTGCTGATCGGCGTGATCCTTGCCGTTGGTACCGCATTGTTCCTTTACCAGGGTTCGTTTTTTGTGAAGGCTGGAAAAATTACGTTGGGGGAGCTACTCCTCGTGATGACGTACCTGGCGCAGTTGTTCAGCCCACTCAAAATCATTGCGCGCAGCCTCACTTCTTTCCAGTCTGCCTTTGTTGGACTGGAAAGGGCCTATACCCTGATAGACAAGGAAAAGGACGTACAGGAAATGCCCGGTGCCTCCCATGTTAAAAGGGTTTCCGGAGGCATCAGGTTTGAAAATGTGACCTTTGAATACGTCAAGGGTAGTCCTGTGCTGCAGAACATTTCATTTGAAATCAAGCCAGGACAGAAAGTGGGAATCATGGGTTCCACGGGATCGGGCAAAACCACCCTGATCAACCTGCTGATACGATTTTACGAGCCTACCGAAGGAAAAATATACATGGATGGCCGTGATATACGGGAGTACAAAATCGCAGACTATCGCTCACAATTTAGCATTGTCCTGCAGGACCCGGTTCTTTTCTCCACAACCATCGAAGAGAATATCGCCTACGGAAGGCCGGAAGCCGGTAAAAAGGAGATCCAGGAGGCATCCGTCGCCGCGTATGCCGGTGATTTCATCCATCGCCTGCCTGCCAAATTTGAAACAGAAGTGGGAGAACGGGGCGTGCAATTATCCGGGGGCGAAAGACAGCGCATCTCCATCGCCCGCGCATTTCTTAAAAATGCACCTGTACTCATTCTTGACGAGCCAACCAGTTCGGTAGACATCAGGACGGAACAGATGATTATGGATGCAACCAAGAAGTTAATGGAAGGCAGGACAACATTCCTGATCACACACCGGCTGGATATCCTTTCCCATTGTGATGTCATCATTCACCTTGAAAAAGGACAGATCATAGACCTGGTGATGAATGATAAATCCGGTGTCCTGGAAGAAAAAATTTCATCGTTCAGGCAACAGGCTGTTTAACGTATCATATGAGGATTATTGTCACCGGGCTTATTGCACAGCATTACACCATGGGGGGCGTCGCCTGGGATTACCTGCAATATTTCGCAGGACTGCACCAGCTGGGACATGAGGTCTATTACCTGGAAGATTCCGGGGAATGGCCCTATAACCTGGACGGCGGTGAAACCGGGAACGACTGGGTGGCGAAGGATTGCAGCCGGAACATCGGGTACCTGCGCCAAATCATGCAGATGTATGGAATGGAGGAGCAATGGGCATACCGATTTCCCCTAAGATCCGAATGGTACGGACTGCCGGACAGTAAAAGAATGGAACTTGTCCGGACGGCCGATATCCTGCTCAATGTTTCCGGAACACTGGAACATCCGGATGCATACAGGACTGTTAAGAAGCTGGTGTATATCGACAGTGATCCGGGATTTACACAGGTAAAAATGAGGCAAAAGGGAAGTGACTTTGAGAAAAGGGTGATGCAACATGATCTTCATTTCAGTTTTGGGGAATGCCTCCCGGAAAGCCTTAAAGACCCAAGGATAGACTGGAAACCTACCCGGACACCCATCATGCTGTCTGAATGGTTGACCCGTGAAGCTCCCGGTGCGGCGTACACGACGGTCATGAACTGGACGAGCTACAAGCCGCTTGAATTTGACGGGAAGATTCTTTGCCAGAAAGATGTTGAGTTCATGAGATTCCTGGACCAGCCTGGCCAGTTTCCCGACCTCCGGTTTGAAGTTGCCCTCAGCCGGCTTCAGCATGCGAACTGGCAAACCGTGATGTCTTCCATGCATCGCCAGTGGCCGGAAGATGTCCTGGCGCTGGAACCTGCAGACATGCTGGATCGTTTTGGGTGGCATGTTGTTGATCCCCAGGAAAAATGCGGTGATATACACAGTTACAGGGATTATATCAGGTCTTCAAGGGCTGAATGGAGCGTGGCGAAGGGAGGATATGTGACTACAAGCCCCGGTTGGTTCAGTTGCCGGTCTGCCTGTTACCTGGCGGCCGGCCGGCCTGTGGTGGTGCAGGATACGGGATTCAGCAGGGTCTTTCCTGTAGGGGAAGGCGTGCTTCCATTTTCAACGCCTGAGGAATCTGCCATGGCATTGGAGAAATTGGAATCCGATTATTCATTCCATGCAAGGCGGGCGAGAGAGTTTGCCGACGCGTATTTCGATTCGGACAAGGTGTTATCGAGCCTGATCGAAAGGATCAGCTGAAAAAGTATTAAGATTGAAAATACAGTATATGAAAGTCCTGGTGTCAGGTTGGTTCAGCTTTGAACAGATGGGTGCTACGGGCGGAGACATCATCGCGCGCGACCAGGTTTGTAACTGGCTGAGCGAAGCTGGTATCCTGTACGATATTGCATTGGCCCCGCCGTTTTCAGGAGGCGTTGACTGGAAGGAAGTGGATCCCGGCACCTACTCAGATGTAGTTTTTGTGTGCGGACCCTTTGGCAACGGGTGGCCGGTGACAGCGTTCCTGGAGCGTTTCGCCCATTGCCGTCTCTCAGGGATCAATCTTTCCATGTTGCAGCCAACGGATGAGTGGAATCCATTTGAATTACTCCTGGAGCGAGACAGCACAAGGACCGTGCGCCCGGACATCACCTTCCTCGGCCCCAAGCCCCATGTGCCTGTCGTTGGGCTGATCCTGGCACATAAACAGCTTGAATACGGTAAAGACTCCCTGCACGATCAGGCGAACCGGGCGATTAAGGAATTGCTTGCTTCACGCGAAGCATCTGTTGTACCCATTGATACTTCACTGGAAAATAACGCGGGCGGGCTACGAACGGAGGCTGAGATTGAATCGCTGATCGCAAAGATGGATTTCGTGGTTACCACGCGGCTACACGGCACGGTATTGTCCATCAAGAACGGTGTGCCGGTAATTCCGGTTGATCCGATCAGCGGGGGCGCAAAAATTTCGATGCAGGTGAAATGCATCGGGTGGCCAGTCCTGTTCGGCAGCCAGAACCTGGACCTGGCAGCCATGCAGGAAGCTTTTGATTATTGCCTGACGGAAGAAGCAAGGCGAAGGGCGTTGGAATCGGCGCTGATGGCAAGGGAAAAAGTAAGGGAAACAAAGAAACTGTTCATGCAGATGTTTTCACGCAAACCTGTAAACCCGGTTTCCCATGGTCAGGATTGATTTTCCGGAAACCGGTATCCTGCTGAATGTCCTGTCCGGGATATTCAGGGCACCGGGTATGGTGCCAGGCAATCTTAGCAGCGTATCCCGCACACCGTCCCCCCATGGCGGGACATTACAGGCCGAGATCGTGGATTGCCTTTTTGATTCAGGTATTACGTTCAAGGTATTGTGCAAGTATACCGGGGATAATGAATATCACGGCCCCAGCCATAAACACGGCGTGGCTTATGAAAGCAGTATTTATGACAAGGTGCTGCGCAACGTTGGGTTACGCACCGCCCGCTTTTTCGGGTATGCCCATATTCCGGAATGTAGTTGTTCCATCCTGGTGCTTGAATACCTCGAAGATTACCAGCCCATGCCGGGCGATGACGAGCAGGCATTTGGTATGGCCGCTGCCGCAATCGGTACATTCCACAGGCAGATGGAATCCTCCGTTCCGGACTTTGTATTCCGGTATACAGGGAATATTACCTCTCCTGGCTGGACATGAACCGGAAACTTTTCGAGGGACTGAAAAATCCCCATCCCTGGATTATCGACCTGGGAGAATATTTCCGGGAGCATATCGACTTGCTGGCGGAGGCTCCCCAAACCATGGTTCACGGTGAGTACTACACGAAGAATATCATCATGAAAGATTCGGACATATGCCCGGTCGACTGGGAATCCGGCGCCGCAGCAGCTGGGGAAATCGATCTCGCGAGCCTGGTTGACGCCAGGGATGAAGCCTGTGTTCGTGCCGCAATTAGGCATTACAGGGAAAGCCGCTGGCCGGGCGGCGTCTCGGATGATGCGCTCTTTGAGAAGCGTTTGGTGATGGCAAAGACGTATTTCTATCTCAGGTGGATGGCAGATGACAAAGTTGGCATGATTGACAGGTGGTCAAAAGCCCATTGGGTCAGGGTGAATTTGAGGG
>JALOMP010000255.1 GCA_025455365.1 Chitinophagaceae bacterium
GGCCATAACTTCTTCCCGATGATCGTGAATTCAGATGAGCGCCAGTGGTGGTGGATGGACGAGGGTCTGAACACTTTCTGCCAGTTCCTCACCGAGCAGGAATTTGACAACAATTTTCCTTCCCGCCGGGGCCCGGCGCATTTTATCGCCGATTACATGAAACTGCCGAAGGACCAACTCGAGCCGGTGATGACCAAGGGCGATGCCGTGGCCAATGTGGGTGCAAACGCGTATGCCAAGGCTGCTACCGGGCTGAATATCCTGCGCGAGACGGTTATGGGCCGTGAGCTCTTTGATTTCTCCTTCCGGGAATACGCCCGCCGCTGGGCTTTCAAGCATCCTACGCCGGCCGACCTGTTCCGGACCATGGAAGATGCCAGCGCCTATGACCTCGACTGGTTCTGGCGCGGATGGTATTTTGGTACGGATCCCGTGGATATTTCCCTGGACAGCGTGAAATGGTACCGCCTGGATGATCCGAAGAACCTGGCATCCATGCAGCAGCCGGAATTCGAGGCGCTGAGCAAACAACGAAACAAGGAGGATAAGTCGATCTCGTTCTACACCGAACAGGATACCGCCCTGCAGGACTTCTATTATAAAAACCGCAATGCAGATCAGAAAATGCGCGAACAGGCGATGCAGCAACAGCTGGACGCGCAGAAGGATAAGGACAATTACGGCAAATGGGCCGACAAACACTTTTATGAACTGACTTTCTCCAACAAGGGTGGGATGGTGATGCCGGTCATCGTGGAATGGACTTTTAAAGACGGCAGCAAGCAGGTGGATCGCATCCCCGTGACGGCCTGGCGTGCCAATGAAAAGCAGTTCAGCAAGGTCTTCATGAAGGATAAGGAAGCTACCTCGGTGAAGCTGGATCCCAACCGCGAAACAGCGGATATCAACGAAGCCAACGGCATGTGGCCCGTCCGCGAAATGCCGTCTCGCTTCCAGCTCTTCAAGGCCGGGCAAGGCGGTGGAAGGGGACAGGGTGGGGCTGGGAATGCGATGCAGAAAGCTCAGTCGGGGAAGTGAGATATTGGATTTTAGATTTTAGAAGGTAGAAGTTAGAAGTATATGAAAAAAGTGAAGGCCACTTTACCTCTATGGTAAGTGGCCTCATCATTGTATTTTACTTCTAACTTCTACCTTCTAAAATCTTACTTCTTTCTCTCCACTTCTCGGTTCATCTCCACCATATCCACGCCCTGGCTGAAATCGCCCAGCAGCCACTGGCTGTAGTAGTCGGCCATCAGCCAGAAGAAGTATTCGGTCATATCGCCGAACGCGTGTCGCTGACCGGGGAGAAGCATGAAATCAAACCGTTTATTGGCCTTGATGAGTGCATTCGCCATCCGGATGGTATTGGCGGGATGCACGTTGTTGTCGATATCGCCCGTCACCAGCAACAGCCTGCCTTTGAGGTTTTTCGCCAGTTCGGAGTTCTTTTCGATCGCGTATAAAAACGTTGTATCGCCTTTATCGCTTACCTGCTCCTTCACGCCGTGGTGCTTTTCACTCCACCAGCGGTTGTAGATATTATTTTCATGGTTGCCGGCGGATGATACGGCCACTTTAAAGAAATCGGGATACACCAGCATGGCAGCCGTGGACATGAAACCGCCGCCGGAATGGCCGTGGATGCCCACGCGGTCGATGTCGATGAAGTTATGACGGTCTGCAAGTTGCTCAATGGCTGCTTTCTTATCGACCAGCCCGTAATCACGCAGGTTGCCATAGCCATAATTGTGGTACCATTTGGATCGCGAAGGATGGCCGCCGCGATTGCCCATGGTTACGACGATGAAGCCCAGTTGCGCGAGCCGGTCGATCCGGTCCATACCACGAGCAAAGGCTTTATTCACGGCTTCGGTTTGCGGACCAGGATATACATAGGCGATAATGGGATATTTTTTCGTGGAGTCAAAATCAAAGGGCTTGTACATGACGCCATAGAGATCGGTGATCCCGTCATCAGCCTTTACCTTGTAAGGTTGTGGGAATTTGTACCCGGCCTCGAATAGCCTGGAAAAATCCGCCTTCTCCAGGTCCATGAGCTTCTTGCCGTTGACATCATAGACGGCCGATTGTGGAATACTGTTGACTTTGGAAGCGTTGTCCACGAAATACCGGTTGGCATCGTCCAGGTTCACACCGTGATCGGCTTCAGCGGGGTTGAGTGATCGAAGTCCGCTGCCATCCAGCTGCACGCGGTAGAGGTGCAGGTAGTAGGGATCTTCGTTGGCTTCACGCCCATTGGCGGTGAAATACAGGGTGCGCGATTTATCATCAATCCCTTCGATGTCTTCCGCATGCCAGGGGCCGCTGGTGAGCTGTCGCTGCAGTTGACCGTTCTCGTTATAGAGGTAAAAATGCCCCCATCCGTCCCGCTCACTCCAGTGTACGATCTCTTTCCCGCCATTGACCAGTCCGGGCCGGCGCATTTCCACATAGGTGTTCATGCGTTCTTCGATCAGGACTTTGGTGCTGCCGCTGGCAATGTCCAGTACGCAGAGATCAATGCGTTTCAGGTCGCGACTGGTCCTGGAGAAATAGAGCTTGTCGTTGGTGCCGAGCCAGAGCAGGGGGCGATAATCGTCGTCCCGCATCGACTGTTTCGGCGGCGCGCTCCAGACCTGGATTTCCTGGTCCTTGAAAAGGGCGGCTTCAATTTTTTTCCCGGATTTGGCGGCAAAATCAAACAGCATCATCTCTCGTACGGGGGCTTCTTTTTCGCCCGGCATATGATACTTATAACTCTCCAGGGTAGGGCGGGGATCCGCCACGCTGTTGATCACCCAGAGGTCCTTCACTTTCCGCATGTCCGAACGGATCGTGGCAAAGTGCCGGCTGTCCGGGCTCCAGTAGAGCGTCACCTGCTTGCGCTTGTTCTTGTTTTTCTCGCGGTCGACATTGGTTTCACTGTACGGTTGGCCATACCCGTAATGCTCGATACCGTCCTTTGTAAGCTGCGTTTCAACGATGGAACTGTCGTCCTCATTTTTCAGGGCCTTGCGGTAATTGGCGGAGTCCATGTACCAGAGGTTAAACTGCTTCGCAAAGACCACCCATTTCCGGTCGGGCGAAAAAGATGCCCAGGTGGGCCGCTCCTTGGGCTTCTCATAATCCTTTCGTTCCGTGAGTTCATTGGTCCGGATATTATACTCGAAATAGTACGTTTTTTTCTCCTTGGTGGGTGCGGCTCCTTTCTTGGTTGTATCCTTTTTCTCGATTTCTTCGGAGCTTTTCACTTCAAAGGAAATGATATCATCCTCGCGCAGGAATTTCAGGTTTTCGATGCCCATGTGCTGCGCATCAAAAGGATCCCTGATGATCCTGGTAAGCTGGGCCGCGAGCCTGTCGTTGTCGAACATCGGCGTTTTGGTGCCTTTTACCGGGTCTACGATAAACCATCGTTTGCCGGAAGTGGTTTCATACATATACCAAAAGCGGTTGGTATTCTTAAGCCAGTGTGGGTCCACCGCCGTGGAGAAAAGGATTTTTTCCAGCTTCTTGGGCGAAAATTTGGCAGCCTGGGCATAGTTGGCTTTGGTAACGGGCTGGGTTTGTGAAAACCCGGCGAGGGTAAGGAGGAGGCTAAACAGTACAAGGATTGATCTCATGCGTTTTGGTTTTGGAAGATGCGGGAACGGCCGGCTGTTTTACCGGGTGGTGCTCAACCACGGCATGCCGTTCGGATTTGGATGCCAATTTAGGGCTTTCCCTTCGGTTACATCCGTGGTGTTCATGTAACGGTCGTTTAAACCTCGCATGCGTAAGAAAGGTTAACGTCCGTTGACTATTCTTCCGGCCAGGGAAATTGCCCGGCATACATCCGACTCGTTTCCGATCCGGGGAATCGACAATGGGGGAGCACCCGGATTGATATGTATGCTCATGCACAATGGTTCCGGTCCTGTATTTGCACTACTTAATAGTAGGTATTTTCCACGCGCTGATCCCCATCCCTGGAAAACCATTCTCATGCAGGCACATGCTTAAGTGGACATCAGAGCATCCCCTGGTCTTTCAAATGGAGAATAAGTTCCTGAACGTTTGCCCTGCCTGTTTTCCGGAGGATATTGCGCCGATGCGTATTAACCGTATGCACACTGCGCGTGAGCTTTTGGGCGATCTGTTCGCTTTCCATGCCGCAGGCAACCAGGCTGAGGATTTCCAGCTCCTTGTCGGACAATGAATGCCCTGTTTTGAGCAGCGCATCGTCCGGGTACCGGAAGAAAGACGGATCCCGCCCTACGTAATGATGTTGGACGTTATTCAGGTCCGACAAGTGGGATATGTCCGTGATAATCATAACAGAAAAAACGGATTCGTACGGGGTTTTACTGTAGAATGCCCAATTCTGGAACAGTGCATCCAGGACTTGTCCATCTGGCCGGAGGAATCTTGAGGTTACAGAAAAGAATTGTTGTCCCACTTTCTCATGGAAAAGATCGATCCCGGCCCTGCGAACACGGGAAGGGAAAGACTTGACTCGGGAAATATCGGCAGGGTGGATAAGGCGGGAGATCGTCGCGCCATTCATATTTTCGGGACCAAGTCCAAGGAGGTCTGAAACACCCTGGCTGACGAAATCGATGCGCATTTCCATCAGATCGCCCA
>JALOMP010000256.1 GCA_025455365.1 Chitinophagaceae bacterium
AGTTCTACGGTTCGGGATATTATTTCTATGACCTGAATGCGAAGTTGAATTACCGGCTTTCTGAAAAAGACAGGTTTTATGTGAGCGGATATTTTGGTCGCGATGTGTTTGACTTCGTCAACGGGCAGCGATCCTTTGATATAGAGATACCCTGGGGAAATGCCACGATGACAACCCGGTGGAACCATGTATTCAACCGGAAACTGTTTGCCAATACCACCCTGGTGTATAATGATTACAATTTCAGGTTTGGTGCCTTGCAGAATGATTTCGAGTTGCAGCTGTACAGCGGGATCAGGGACATCACGGCAAAGACGGATTTCGACTGGTATGCCTCTCCCGGGCATAAGGTGAAATTCGGCGCGCAGTACACCTATCATCGCTTCAGCCCTTCCGTAGTCTCCGGCAAGCAGGATACCACGGTTTTTGAGCCCAATAATTCACAGGTCAAATATGCCAACGAATATGCTGCCTATGTGCAGGACGACTGGGAAATCAGTGACCGGATCAAGGTAAATGCAGGCCTTCGCTGGAGTGGATTCCAGCAGGTTGGCCCATACCAGAAATACGAACAGGACGCGGATGGCAACAAGCTGGACAGCACGGGGTATAAAAGCATGGAACCCGTGAAGACATACGGCGGGCTGGAACCCAGGTTAACCATTCGGTATGCCTTCAACGATGAAACATCCCTGAAGGGCGCGGTATCCAGGAATATGCAATACATACACCTGGTCAGCAATGCGGGCACGACCCTTCCCACGGACGTTTGGGTGCCCAGCACGTACCGGGTGAACCCGCAGATCAGCTGGCAATACGCGCTGGGCCTGTACAAGAACTTCAAGGACAACATGTGGGAAACCTCCGTGGAAGTGTATTACAAATCCATGCAGAACCAGATCGAATACCGGGAAGGATATACCCCTTCCATCCGGGACCCGGAAGAAGAGTTTGTATTTGGCAAAGGGTGGAGTTACGGGGCCGAGTTCTTTATCAACAAATCAAGGGGGCGATTCACCGGGTGGATCGGCTATACGTTGGCGTGGACATGGCGCCAGTTCCCCCAGCTGAACCAGGGAAACAAATTTCCTGCGAAATACGACCGGAGACATGACCTGTCCGTAGTAGGTGTCTATGAAGCAAGCCCGAAGTGGAAATTCTCCGGTGTATTTGTATATGCCACCGGTAATGCCACCACTTTGCCGGAGCGATTTTACATCATGGAAGGTGTCCTTACGCAGGAATTCAGTGATATCAACCAGTACCGCCTCGCTGCATACCATCGCCTGGATCTATCCGCCACATATACGCCAAAACCCAACAGCACCCGCAAATTCAAGAGCAGCTGGGTTTTCGGGATCTATAATGTCTATAGCCGGCTGAACCCTTATTTTATCTACTTCGACCAGACCGGCAGTCCGTACGACGGCACCCTGCAGGTACAGGCCAAACAGGTTTCTCTCTTCCCAATCATTCCATCCGTGACCTGGAATTTTAAATTCTGATCAGCCGATATACGCCTCGGGGGGATAGCCCAGAACATGGTTGAATTTTTTCCTTACATTGGAAAAAAATCCCCGGCATGAAAAATATACTGTCCAGCCTCTTTTTGCTGAGCCTTACTGTATCCATGTCTGCGCAGACCACCGCGCCCGCCGCGGGCATGAAAATGAGTATTGACCTGGAAACGGTTTCCAGGATCCGTACCGAGGGTCTGGAGAAATCCGAGGTGATGAAATTCGCTTTCCAGCTGACGGATGTAAACGGCCCCCGTCTCAGCAATTCGCCCGGCTACCAGAAAGCCGCAACATGGGCCGCTGAAGAGCTAAGAAAAATGGGATTGGTGAATGCTGCACTGGAACCCTGGGGTGAATTTGGCAAAGGATGGGAATTGGAAAAATCTTACCTCGCGATGAAGGCGCCTTACTATCGTCCACTGATCGCCTATCCCAAAACATGGACGAAAGGAACAGGCGGGTTAAGGCAGGCGCCCGTGTTGCTGGTTGAAGCAAAGGATTCGGCGGGGCTGGCAGCCTACCAGGGAAAGATGAAGGACAAAATAATCCTTCTGTACAGGGATGAAGCATATAAACAGTCTTTCCAGGCCGATGCTTCCCGTTTTACCGACGAGCAACTGCAACGGATGGCGGAGGCAAAGGCCCAGGCCGCTCCGCAGCAAACGGATACGGCACAGGCCCGTCGCCAGCGGGAAAATATGCTGCGTCAGCAAAACATGCAATTACCCATGCAGCTGAAGCTGATGGCTGAAAGGGAAGGAGCACTCGCCCTGCTCAGTACCAGTCCCCGTGGGCATGATGGAACGCTCTTTGTCAGCGGGCCCGGCGGAAGGCCTGCTGCGTATACCGTGGGCGCAAACGAAAGCATCACGGACCTGATGATCACCCTGGAGGATTATCAGACCCTGGGGCGATTATTGAAACACGGAACACCCGTCAGCCTGGAGCTGGACGTGGCTACCAAATTTCACAACAAGGATACCAAGGGTTATAATGTGGTTGCTGAGATTCCCGGATCGGACCCCTTGTTGAAAAGTGAGATCGTTATGCTCGGTGCCCACCTGGACAGCTGGCAGGCGGCTACCGGGGCAACCGACAACGCGGCGGGATGCGCTGTGATGATGGAAGCCGTGCGCATCATCAGGTCCCTGGGGCTGAAACCAAAACGCACCATCCGAATTGCACTTTGGGGCGGGGAAGAGCAGGGATTGCTGGGCTCGAGGGGATATGTGAAACAGCATTTTGCCGATCCGGCTGATATGAAACTGAAGCCTGAGCATGAGAAATTATCGGCGTATTATAATATTGATAATGGCACGGGTAAGATCCGGGGTATCTACCTGCAGGGCAACGAGGCGGTACGTGATTTATTTGCGGGGTGGTTGTTACCTTTCCATGACCTGGACGCCAAAACAGTAACCATCAGCAACACGGGGGGAACGGACCACCAGGCCTTTGACGCCGTAGGTTTACCCGGTTTTCAGTTTATCCAGGACCCCATTGAATATAATACCCGCACGCACCACACGAACATGGATAGCTATGACCACCTGGTGCCGGCCGACCTTAAACAGATTGCTACGATTGTGGCAACTTTCGTGTACAATACGGCTATGATGGAACAAAAGCTCCCCCGGAAGGAATTGCCCAAACCACGCCCGGTTCCCACATTCTGATCCGGAAATGGTTGGCTGTCTATGATTTTCGGGAGTCGGTAAAACGGAAAAACCGGTACAAAAGGTAGCCAACCAGGAGTACCACCAGGATGGCTGTCAGTAAGGGTACAAACATGCTTGACACGGACATTCCCAGGGCGGCGGCATGTTCTCCTGTGGCAACCACCGAATTCCCGGTGCCAGCCGTGGTTTTGGTGGAGGCAAACCGAAGGAGGGAGGTGCCTGCATGGATGACGGCGGCGCTGCCTCCACCCATCAGCAAGCCAATGATCCACTTCACCAGTTCTGAATCTGCCGGCAATACGGATGTGGCCAGGAGGGTTCCCCCGGCTATGGCCAGGGGTGCGTTGATGGCATCGAGGAAATTATCCACCAGGGGAATATAATAAGCGGCAATCTCGGCAACCGTGGCAGTGCCAAAACAGATGATGGCAGGCCAGGAACTCATCCAGGCAAAACTTTCCTGCAGGGGAAGGATGCCGGTTTTACCTGCAACAGCGGCCACCAGCAGCGGCACAAATACGCGGAAACCTGCGCTGGCGCTCAGTCCCAGGCCCAGGGCAAGGGGAATGATCCAATCCTGACTCATCCTTAAATGTAGGAAATTCCGGCAACCGGTCAGAATCCGGCACTACTCCTTTAGCTTGAAACGCACGGAGCCACTCGTCTGTTCCGTGGAGGTAATATTCACTTCATATCGTTTATCCCCAACCGTTACTACCATTAATGCCGTATTTGGTGGGATCGTTCCCAGGTTTTCGGCATACATCACCAGGTCATTGTCTTCCCTGCCGGGATCCAGTTTGATTTCCAGGGTAATGGGGTTGGTGGATAACCGTTGACTGGAAACCATGAGTTTCCCGTTGAAAAACAGGGAGACTGTATCCCCGTCGATCTGGCCATTGTCGTAGAGCTTCACGGTAAAGCTTTGTTCCGGCACTTCGATCAATTTAATTACCTGTTTAGTCCTTTTCTCCAGTTTGCCCAATCCTGTGGCACTGATCACGCCGGGCGCGACCGGCTGAACGGTCTTTGCCGCGGGTTTATCGATCGTTACCGGCTTTTCAATATCCTTTGGCTTTGCCGGAGGGGGTGGTGGCTTGGTTGTTTTTACCGTGGCAGTCTTTTCCTTTGTGCCGCCCACCTGTGGATTACCCAGGGTTTTAGGGGGTGACTGCTTTGCCGTTGAAGGCGCTCCCGTTTTTCCACCCTGCGGACTTGCGCTTTTAGCGGTTGCATTATCCTGGGACCGGGAGGGCGCAGATCCCGGTGCTGATTTGGCCGGTGTGCTCTTGGGGGACGATTTGCCGGTGGAGGGTTGGGTTGTACCCGGCGCTGTCCGCGTTGTGGAATTTTTCTGGGAGATGGTTTCTTCGGGCTGGGTCGGCGTCATCTTGGCCAGGGTTCTCCGGGTCAGGTTTGT
>JALOMP010000257.1 GCA_025455365.1 Chitinophagaceae bacterium
TTCTCCCAATATACACTGGAAGCCCTTGGCCGGGATGCGGGTTTTAATTCCCGGGCTGCTTTTATCACGGCGTTTAAGAAATATACCGGTAGAACGCCCTCTGAGTTTTTTGGGCGAAGGTCTGAAAAAGCAATTGTATAAACGGTAAGCAGGTTGTTTTGTCTAATGCGTACATTGGTTTGAGCATTTCCTCAACGATGCGCATATGAACAACTCAAGCAATCAGATCACCGTGAGCACAACGGTGAAAGTCCCGGTTGAAAAAGCCTGGCATTTCTGGACAACCCCCGAGCACATCACCCGCTGGAATGCGGCATCGCCAGACTGGCACACACCCACTGCATCGCTCGACCTGCGTGCGGGTGGAGTGTTCAGTTACCGCATGGAGGCGCGCGATGGCAGTATGGGATTCGATTTCAACGGCACCGTGGATGAGGTGAAGCCGCATGAGCTGATCCGCAACACCATGGGTGACGGCAGGAAATGGAATGTGTACTTCAGGCCGGTGGATGGCGGTACAGAACTGACGGAACAGTTTGATCCGGAGGGAACGAATCCGCGGGAATTGCAGCAACAGGGATGGCAATCGATCCTTGATAATTTTAGACGGCATGCGGAAGCGCGCGCAGGAGAACAGCAATTACAGTTTGATATTTATATCGAAAAACCAGCAGCCACCGTATATGCGGCAATGATCGCCCCTGGTACCTACCAGGAATGGACATCCGAATTTAATGAAACATCAAGGTATGAAGGCGATTGGGCAGAAGGGTCACCTATCCGTTTCGTAGGTTGCGATAAGGAGGGTAAGACCCATGGCATGGTTAGCCGCATCCGTAAAAATATCCCCGGTGAATATATATCCATTGAACACCTGGGGATGATTACAGACGGTCGCGAAGTCATGGAAGGCCCGGGCGTGGACGCATGGTACGGTGCGCTGGAGAATTATACCTTTTCCCCCGAAGGAAACGGCACGAGGGTCCATGTATCACTGGATGCGAATAATGACTATGCATCCTATTTTAATACAACCTGGCCGAAAGCCCTCGCAAAACTTAAATCCATTTGCGAAGCATAAGTTTCCGGTACTGCTTCCTGCTGTATAAGGCGGGGCAGATTGCATATTCACAAGTATTCAAACTCGAACACGATGGCAAAGACCAGCACCTACCTGAATTTCCCCAACCAGACCGAAGAAGCGTTCCATTTTTACAAATCAGCTTTCGGCACTGAGTTCACGCCGCCCGGTTTCCGGCGTTTTAGCGATATACCGCCCATGGAAGGCCAGCCACCCATGCCGGATGCAGTCCGCAACCTGGTGATGCATGTGGAGCTTCCCATTACGGGTGGCCATATACTGATGGGCACCGATGCGCCGGCGGAAATGGGGTTCAAGGTTGTTGTTGGAAATAA
Source organism: Chitinophagaceae bacterium (assembly GCA_025455365.1). Classification (GTDB taxonomy): domain Bacteria; phylum Bacteroidota; class Bacteroidia; order Chitinophagales; family Chitinophagaceae; genus Pollutibacter. The sequence goes on from JALOMP010000257.1 coordinate 1,417, forward strand.
TGTGAACATCAACCTGGAACCGGATACCCGGGAAGAAGCGGATCGCCTGTTCAAGGCTTTATCCGCCGGAGGCAGCGTGGAAATGCCCATGCAGGAACAGTTTTGGGGCGCCTATTTCGGGAGCTGCACGGACAAATACGGGATCCGGTGGATGGTCAATTGTTACGGGAAATAGTTGGTATGGATTTTATTTCTGCTTGTCCCAGACAGCCTGGCCCTTATTCCAGCAGCATGGCAAAACTTGCTTCCGTTATCCTGAAATCGGCTGAATGTAGTAACACCGGGTCTTCCGTAACAAATGCGTACCCCTTTCCTGCATGACGTATCATGCATGCGTCATCGGCGCTGTCGCCTACCGCCATGCAGTTTTCCAGTTTCACGTGATATTTCTCGCAAGCGTACTGGAGGGCATGGGTCTTGCATAAGCCGTGCGCGCAAATACTTTCAGGGGGTGGGAAAAAATAGGAGGGCATGCCCACTTCGCCCGTGGCTTTTCCTTCAGCGAATTCCAGTCGGTTGGCCAGGATGAAATCCGCGCCGATTTCCTGTTTTACATAGTTGCAGACCAATTGGTAGCTGTTGCTGATGATGCCCACCATGTAGCCTTTTTGTTTCAGCGAGGTAACCACTCTTCGGACGTCAGGCACCATCGGGATACCGGCGATCACTTCGAGCAACTCTTCCATGGTCCTGCCTTTCAGCAGCTGGCCTATTCTTTTGCAGAGGATCACGGGGTCGATTTCCTTCGCACGAAGCTCGCTGAGTTTATCCTTGAAATCATACCGGTCGGCCATGGCGTCAATGAACCTGCCACGCAGGATGGTATTGTCCATGTCCATTACTACCATTTTCCGGAATTCTGATAATTGTTCCTCCAGTACCTCATTCATTTCGCCCTGGATATACTCGAGTGTTTGTATTTCTTCTTCATCAACCGGGTTTTCAATCAGCCGTTGTGCTTTCAGGATGATGGCCCTCGATACTTCCCGGCTCATTTTACCCAACGCTTCCCATGGTTTGCTTTTATTTTCTATATAGCCAATGTTCACTTCCGTGATGCGTAATCGCATCAGGTACATATCTATCAGGATGCCCACATCCACGCCATAGTCGTTGAAGAAGTCGATTTTTTGAAAACAGGATTTCTTGCCGGCAATCATACCGCTTAGCGGCTGGTTGAATTTTGAAAGGCCGGGATAGAAAATGCTCAATAAAGGCCTTGCCACGAGCGTGGTTACCCTGCCGGCATTGCGGGTGAAAGAACCTTTCACAAAGTCCGCCTCATCCAGTACCAGCGGGCGGCAAAGGTTTTCGATGGTCTGGGGAGGGTAGGGATCAATATCGCCATCCAGAAATACGATCCACTCATTGGATGCGGCCTCCAGTCCTTCTTTCATGGAAATTCCCTTCCCGCGCTTTTTGCTGAGGATAAGTTTCGCACCGGCTGCTTTTGCAACTGCTGCAGTGTTGTCTTCTGAATTGTCATCCACCACGATGACTTCGTTGACGAGTGGGGATGTGAGGCAATTGGACACGATCGCGCCAATGGTTTGGGATTCATTCAATACGGGGATAATGACGGATACTGCCATGTATTTGAATTGTAATTGAAGAAATAAGCAAGGCCATGCAAAGCCATGCCAGGTGTGGTACGTTGAATTTCCGAAATATATTCCCGGTGCAGACCATATAACTGTTAAAATATCCCTGTCCGGCCAGATTTTCAGGGTAGGTGCAAGACTGTCATGATTTCATGAATTTCGCTATATTCAGCCGATAAACCCCCGATGTATGACCAGACTGTTCACCGCCCTTGTATCTGTACTCCTTGTTCCTGGATACCTCCATGCGCAGAAAAAAAGCCAGGCTTCCACGACACCCGTGGTAAAATCTGCGGATTCCCTTTTCAAACCGGTCAAGTGGCGCAATATCGGACCCTTCCGCGGCGGGCGGTCCAATGCGGTAGCAGGCATCCCGGGGAACGACCAGGTATACTATGTCGGTTATACGGGTGGCGGCGTTTGGAAAACGGAAGATGGCGGACTCAACTGGCGTAATATATCCGACGGTTTTTTTTCGGTGGGATCGATTGGAGATATCGCCATCGCCGCGTCTGATCACAATACCATTTACGTGGGCTCCGGTGAACATGCCGTACGCGGGGTGATGACATCGTATGGCGATGGCATGTACAAATCCACGGATGCCGGCCGGACATGGAAAAAGACCGGGCTTGAAAAGACGCGTCATATTTCAGACGTGATCATCCATCCCACAAACCCGGACCTGGTATATGTGGCGGCCCAGGGTCCCGTGCACGGCAACAGCCCGGACCGCGGGATCTATCGTACCGCAGACGGCGGCACCACCTGGCAAAAAATACTCTTTGCTAACGACAGCACCGGATTTTCATCCCTCAGCATGGATCCACATAACCCGCGCGTGCTCTATGCCGCGTCCTGGCAGCATCGCCGTTTTCCGTGGACGGTGTCCAGCGGTGGTCCGGGATCGGCTATCTGGAAATCGACGGACGGCGGCGATACCTGGTCGAAGCTTTCCGGTGGTTTGCCGTCCCTGATGGGGAAGATAGGCGTAGCCGTGAGTGGAGCGAATGGCAACAGGGTATTTGCGATCATTGAAACCGAAAAATCAAAATCAGGTTTATATCGCTCCGATGATGCCGGGAAAACGTGGAGCCTGCTCTCCAATAACCAGGACATCAGTTCCCGCTCCTGGTACTATATGGAAGTGTTCGCAGATCCGAAAAATGAGAACCTGGTGTATGTGCTCAACGCACCCATGATGCGCTCCATCGACGGGGGCCGCACATTTTCAAATATCCGGGTGGGCCACGGGGATACGCACGATTTATGGATCAACCCGGATAACCCGGAGAATTTGATCCTCGGCGATGACGGTGGCGCTGAAATCACCTTCAATAGCGGGCGTAGCTGGACCACGCAGATGAACCAGCCTACCGCGCAATTTTACCGGGTGAACGCAGACAACAGCTTCCCCTATAAGATTTACGGAGGCCAGCAGGACAATACCTCCGTCATCATTGCCAGTCGCACGAATGGTTTTGGTATCGCGGATGGCGACTGGCAGGCAGGCGCCGGTTGCGAATGCGCCTACCAGGCTTTTGACCCGGCGAATCCTACACTGGTCTATGGCGGATGCTACCAGGGCTA
>JALOMP010000258.1 GCA_025455365.1 Chitinophagaceae bacterium
CTTGGCGCAGAAAAAGACTTTGAAATATCCCAACGGTGTTCCCATTTCAAAAGGTACCATCTTCAGCAGCCTCACTTTTTCAGCGGGTTCCCGGGATGCTGAAAACGAAACCCAGCTCCTCTACTACGTGGTTGACCAAGACAAAAGCAACCTTGAAATCCGGCTGGACCCTGGTTATGTCATCAAAGAAAACCTTGCGGTGGGCATCGGGCTGCTCTATGGATTCAACAAAGAAGATCGCATTCAACGCAACAGTGACGGCACGCTGACAGACTATCGAAGCTACCAGCGCAACTTCGCCTTCAGGCCTTATGTCAAGAATTTCATCCCCCTGGGCAACAGCCATAAATTCTATGTGGTCATTCCCACCGAGCTGCAGTTCGGCTATGGCAGCCGGGTGCAGGAATCCCTCACCAATAGCATCCTCACCAGGACCTATTCAAACACATTTTTTTATGGCCTTGAAATGCGGCCCGGTCTGCTCGCATTCATCGTGGAAAACTTCGGGTTTGAAGTCAACGTGGGCGCATTCGGTCTCAGTTCATCGGTTGAGAAGATCAAAAAGACCAATGAACCGGACGGGCAGGTCAAGAACAACGACCTTAGTCTGAAGATCAACCTGCTACAACTTTCCTTTGGCTTCGCCGCCTATTTCAATCGTTGATCCATGAAAAAAGTCGCATTATCCCTGTTGGCAGCCATCCTCATAGCTGCATCCTGTGTGAAGGAAGACTACTTTGGCAAATCGGGACTGAACGAAATACTGTATTTCACCATCACCCAACAGGCGGGAAATACCATCATCGACCAGGACAGCCTCATCATTCGCATTCCCGTGGCACCATCCGCGAACCTGGCACAGCTATCCGCCGATTCCATCTCCCTGAGTTCCTACGCAAGCATTAGTCCGGGCGTGGGTGATGTGCAGGATTTTTCCCAACCGGTGACCTATACCGTTACGGCGGAAAACGGCTCCGCGGCAGACTATACGGTGATCGTAACCCGCGGATCCTCCACCCCGCAGTTAGACAATGGCAGCCTGGACGAATGGTACACCCCGTCTGGGAAGAACTACCAGGAGCCGGGAAAAGATGACAATACCATCTGGGCCACAGGCAATGCTGGCGTGGTAACCCTTACCACACCCAATGTAAGCCCCACTGTTGTGTCAGGCACGGACAGGGCGTCCGAAATGGTCACCAAAGACCTTGGTGCGCTTGGACAACTCACGGGACAGCGCATGGCCGCCGGCACAACCTTCACGGGGAAATTCATACTTGATATCGCCAATCCCCTGAACTCCACTAAATTTGGGGTACCCTTTACCGGTAGTCCAAAAAGCTTCACCGTTTCGTATACCTATGCGCCTGGCAGCCCCTACCGGGACGGCCGCGGAAATATCCTCAGCAAGGAAGACTCCTGTGATATCTACCTGTTATTGGAAAACCGGGACAACAACCAGGTGAAGCGGCTCGCAACCGGGTGGTTCCGGAGCGGGACAACTGTAGCTTCATATACGGATATCACCATCCCCCTGACCTACGGTGCGCTGCCCGCTGGCACGCCCGCATACCAATTCCCAGCCAACGGGCTATTCGGCTCCGTAGCCGATCCCGTGACGCATATCACCTTCGTGGCCGCATCCAGTGCCTATGGGGCAACCTATGAAGGAGGTACCAATACCCGGCTGGTCATTAACAATGTGCGGATGAACTATTAGAGTACTAACGGATTTGCAGGTAACTGGATTGAAAAATGCGTGTTCAGCAAGCTTACTGGTAATACGCTAATTTCCTAACGGAATCCTCGTCCCGTCTGGCTTGACGCGGAAATAGGCGCTGCCTTCCACCAGCAAGGCTTCCGACTTGCCCTTCGCATGCGGCGTATCCACGTTGATCAGCCGGCCATCGTACCAGGCACTCACGGTATCGCGGATGGGCGTATGGCCGACGACCACTTTGTTTACCCGAAATTTCTCGAAGGTGGAGTCAATCACCCTCGCGGCGGTGGCTGTCTCCCCTACAAAATAGCCGCGATACCAGAAAGGACCATAATCCTGGTACAACGTATCCGTATAAGCATCCGGGTACATATAAGTTGTATCGGCGTAAAACGGACGGGCGAGGTCATTCAATTTCGACATGTTGATATCCATGTTGTTGACCTTTCGGGATATGCCGCCGTGGACATACAGGGTGCCGCCCACCTTTTCGATGACGTTCTTCGTCCGCAGCCATCGCCCGATTTCCGTGTCCGCTCCATACAGTGTCATAAGATGAATCCCGATCCGAGCCGCATTGTCCGCGTACTTCGGGTTGACATACCGATGGTCGCCGGACATGACCATGATCTCATGATTGCCCAGCACATAGTGCACATAACCACCGGCCGCACGTGCCTTTTCTTCCAGCGCGTAGATCAGCCAGAGCACTTCCGTGACCTGGTCGCCGCGATCCACGAAATCCCCAATCAGCACCAGGTGGCCGTCGCCGAATGTCCAGTTGTAATTTTCATCGATTACTTTGCCAGCCAGCAGCAGTTTGCGGAAACCGGCGAAATTCCCTTCAATATCGGAGATCACGTATTGTCGGCTGACTTTTTTGTGATCGCTTTTCTCGTTACTGAGTTTATCCCGGAACTGTACCTTGAATGTTTTACCGGGTTCGTCCGTTGCCACATCCAGGGTAATCTTCTTCCGGTCGGTCATGGGGAAACTGTCCACCTGCACTTTTTTCCCCGCCCCATCGGGCTTCACATAGTGCACAAAAACCTGGTTGTTGCGGTACAATACATAGGGACCGTCGTGCAGGGTGTGATCGTCTGTCATGGAAGGTTGGAATACGATTGGAAACAGGTATCCCAGGAAAGAGAAGGGTATAACGGTTAGGATTTTTGTAATCATAATCCTGGGTTGTTGGGGTCAGGCAATCGGAAGATGTATTAAATGTAATAACAGTTTGCCAAAAAGCCGTTAAATAACCGGGCTTTGTCGTTTTTATCCGTGCTTGCGCTGATTTCCACACCCAGTTATGCCGGTTCTTGCCGATTCGAAACTTCCAAAAATTCTGTAATTTGTAGTATGCACAAGAAGTTGGTTGAATTCATCCTGGAAAGGCAGCGAAGCCTGGAGAAAGTTCCGCCCAATAAAGCCATTGCGGCCTGGGCGGAGCGGCTGATCTGCGTCCTTTACCCGGAGCACGCGGAATGCCTGCCGGAAAGCGCGGAAAAAGTGGCGGAAGCACTCCAGGCACTGGAACTGGAACTCTGTTCCATGCTGGAAGACACCCGTGCTTGTCATGATTGCAACCAGCAGGGCATCGCCCATGATTTTTTCAAACAGCTCCCGGAACTGTACCGCCTGCTGAATACGGATGTGCAGGCCATCCTCGACGGGGACCCGGCCGCCAAAAGCGAATTTGAAGTGATCCGGGCATACCCCGGATTCCAGGCCCTTTGCTTTTACCGCATCGCCCACGCTTTGTTCAAACTGGATGTGCCCCTGATCCCCCGCATATTGACGGAACAGGCTCATTCCCAGACCGGAATTGATATCCATCCGGCCGCGGAGATCGGTGAATACTGCATGATCGACCACGGCACCGGTGTTGTCATCGGGGAAACCACGCATATCGGCAAGCGGGTGAAAATCTACCAGGGGGTGACCCTGGGCGCGCTGAGCGTAGACAAGAATATGGCTTCGGTTAAAAGGCATCCCACCATCGAGGATCACGTGATCCTCTATTCCGGAGCCACCATCCTCGGCGGCGAAACCGTGGTGGGCCATCACAGCATCATCGGCGGTAATGTCTGGCTCACCAATTCCGTACCACCTGGATCCCTGGTATTCCATAATCCTGAAATCACCGTCCTCGAAGGCAAAACACTCAATTATACCTGATGGCTGGCGTGGCAGATCTGATTGGCAACACACCGCAGGTGGAAATCCTGCATATCGGCGTTAACCCGAAGGTGAAAATATTTGCAAAGCTCGAAGGCAACAATCCGGGCGGCAGCGTGAAAGACAGACCGGCATTCAATATGATCAAATCGGCGATAGACCGGGGCGATCTGAAACCGGGCATGAAACTGATCGAAGCCACGAGCGGTAATACGGGCATCGGCATGGCATTGGTGGCCAATCTCTTCGGGGTGGAGATCGAGCTGGCGCTGCCTTCCACGTCCACGAAAGAACGTACGCTTACGATGGAAGCATATGGCGCAAAAGTGGTCCTCCTGGACACCATCGAAGCCTGCCGGGATTATGCGGAACAGAAAGCAGCCACGGGAGAATACTACCTGCTGAACCAGTTTGCCAACCCGGACAATTTTATCGCCCACTACAAAACCACGGGTCCGGAGATCTGGCGCGATACGGACGGAAAGATCACCCATTTCGTCAGCTCGATGGGCACCACGGGCACCATCATGGGCGTATCCCGCTACCTCAAGGAAAAAAATCCGTCGATACAGATTGTCGGCTGCCAGCCTACGGAAGAATCTTCCATCCCGGGTATCCGGCGCTGGGCCCCGGAATACCTTCCTAAAATATATGAACCTTCGCGGGTAGACCGCATCCTCGACATCTCCCAGGCGGAAGCCACGGC
>JALOMP010000259.1 GCA_025455365.1 Chitinophagaceae bacterium
CATATTCGCGGGATTGATTTTTTTGTGCGATGGCTGATTTGGTTAACATTTACTTTTTACGTTGATCCAGGCCCGGATGGTAGACGGACCTGGCTTGTTTGAGTACCGTTTCTTTGTCCAGCGTCATTGGTTTCGTTTGCTGCCTGATAAACATGTCCATCTGGTCCGCAAAATGCGGCGAGCCAGGATCGGTGGACGCTCCATAACAATTGATGGATTCAATGACGGGTAGCTGGTTCCGGGGGAATCGAACCAGTTGTATATAGGATTCGCCGGCGATGACTTTAAAACGTCCGTCAGGCTGTTGTTGGCTATACATGGCTGTTAGTACATCGGGGAGGCCCCAGGAGGCAAGCGACTTTGTACCGCGGCGATGTTGCTGCAGTTCTCCCAGCGTGATGCCCGTCCTGCCGAAATACTGTTCCTGGTGTTGCCGCGCATAGCGGAAGGCCGCCACGGCGCCTTCCAAGGTAAGGGTATCGTTGGGGAATTCCTTGCGGTGGCCAGATGCATATTCATACATCAGGAGGAATAGTGCCGCTCCCTGGCTGCCGGTATCAGATTCAAGATTCCATTGCTGCAAGGTGGAGATAAGTCCCGCCAGGTCAGGGTAGGTTTCCTGTTTCACCTGGGCGATGCTGTCTATGTTTAACTGGTAGCGCAACGTCATGGGTAACTGGTTGTCATATTTTATTTTTTTGAATGTTTCATAATCGAGTGATGGCTTGTCTGCCATTAACTCAGCGAAGCGGGCGCTTCGATTGTTATCATGTGTCTCGTACCCGCTGGTGTGGTCGTATTGGTTGGCATCAAGGTCATATGCCGGCGCAGTTGCATGGTAAGGAGAGTGATTGGTATTGAAGAGATAGCCGCTTGGAGGGTTCAGGTACTGGGGCAGTTCGCTGATGGCATGGTAGCTTTCCCATAGGGTGGCCGAAGTGTCTCCAGGAACCGTCTGGCGCCAGTTGTACGCTTTATTGCGCAGGGGCATCTTGCCGCCGCTGATATAGAATATCGTATCGTATTTATCTGCATATACGATGTTAAACATGGGCAGGCCCTGCATCGAAATGGCCTGGTAGAATTCAGAAAAGTTCCTGGCCTTGTTCATTCGCCACCACTGCTCCATGCCGCGTATTTCCTGGTTGGCGGAAAAGCGAACGGAGAATGTGCCCTTATCGGTCCGGATGGTGGCCCCGTATTTGCTCCAGTAGGTTTTTTTACTAACGGAGACGGGTATTCCTTTTACTTTCAGCTTTACTTTTTTTGTTTCGAGCGTCAGCCATTGGCCATCGTAACGGTATTCAAGGCTTTTGCCTGGTTTCATCCTGAGTTGGTACAGGTCAACTTTGTCCGTGTAGTTCACGGTATGGGCCCAGCCAAGGTGTTCATTGGTACCCAGGAAAACACAGGGGCCTCCCGGAAACAGCCCCCCGATGATATTCGTGCCTTCATCACTTTGAAGATGTGCTTCATACCAGGCCACGGGTCCTTCCAGAGGCTGATGGGAATTGATTGCCAGGAAGGCTTCGCCGGTTGCTGTTTTGGACGGATGTATCGCAAAGGCATTGGAGCCCGCGGATTGCATGCCGGGTATCGTTTCAACATTTCCGGAAAATATGCGTGGCAGGATCTCTTCCAGCCCGCTGATCATACTCAGGGATAACGTAACCGTGGTCAGGTAGTCTTCAACGGTAACGGGAAAGGCTTTCCTGATGCGTACTTTTTCCGGGTGGGCGCGAACGAATGCATTCAGGCCCTGCACGTATCCATCGAGGACGGCCAGGAAAGCTGGTGAGAGCCGGCTTTTCTGATCAACCACCAGTTCCCGGCAGCGCAGCAGGGAAACCACGTAATCCGCTTCAGCTCCTTTGCGACCAATTGCCCTCCCGAGCATTCCTTTGCCGGCGAGCAACACCGTTTCAATATCCTTGAAATTATCTTCGGCATGTGCCCATGCCAGTCCATAGGCCATGGCAGCATCCGTCTTGCCGAAAATGTGAGGCACCCCAAAGCTGTCACGCGCAATGGTTACATCCATGTGATTGATTTGTGCGGATAGCATAATGGGCAGGACAAGGAACAGGATTGCCTGGAGGATTGTACGGGCTTTCATGCGTTAAAAGTAAATATTACACCGATACACGGGCCAATTCCGTGAATAGTTAGATTTGCCGGGTCAACATGATATATTTTAAGCTTATCCTGGTTGCATTATTTTGGGGAGGAACGTTCATCGCCACCCGCATTGCCGCCCAGACATTCGAACCATTTATGGGCGCATCCATCCGGTATGTTATAGCCAGTCTGTTTCTTATACCGCTTGCCAGGAACTTACAACCCGGATTCCATCGCATCAATCGCACCCAGCTTTGGCAGCTAAGCCTGCTCGGTTTTTCCGGCATCTTCGCGTACAATTTTTTTTTCTTTAAGGGCCTGAAACTGGTGCCTGCAAGCCATGGCGCTCTGCTGGTGGCATTGAACCCGATTATGGTGATGTTACTGTCTGCATGGAAATACGGCGAGAAAGTCAGGATGGTCAAAGTAGCCGGCATGCTGTTGTCTCTTGCGGGGGTGGTTCTGGTGATTTCCAGGGGAAACCCGCTGCATCTTTTTCAAAGCTTTGAATGGGGCGATGCATATATGCTTGGATGCCCGGTAACCTGGGCGATGTACACGCTGGTGGGGAAGGAGGCACTCAAAACGACCAGCCCTCTACAAGCCTCAACCTGGGCATCGATTACTGGTTGCGCCATGTTGCTGATTTTCGCGGGTACTGAACCCTTGCCCAATGTCGTTCCGGGAAAAGTCTGGATCGCCCTGGCCTACCTCGGGATCATCGGCACCGTCCTGGCGTTCGTTTGGTATTATGAGGGGGTTGCGGCCCTGGGTGTTACGCGAACAGCCATTTTTAATAACCTGGTGCCTGTCTTTGCCCTTCTGTTATCGGTATTCATCCTGCACGAGTCCGTGCACTGGTACACCTGGTTGGGTGCAGTCCTGGTGATTTCCGGGGTGGTGGTGATAAACAGGTTGTAGTTCATGAATCATGGTTCATAGTTCATGGTTCATAGAAACAGCCTGAAAGCGGCAAAGCTTGAACCATATAGAATGATCTATGAACTATGAACCATGAACCAATCTATCTTCTCCCGGGATATACTTTCAACGCCTCTTCCAGGCAGTCCATCGCCGCATCAATGGCTTCCAGGTTCAGCACATATGCCAGCCTGACTTCGTTTTTACCGAGGCCGGGGGTTCCGTAAAATCCGGTGGCGGGTGCCAGCATGACCGTCTGGTTTTTAAAGGAGAAGGATTCAAGCAGCCATTGGCAGAATTTGTCGCTATCGTCAATGGGTAACCGGGCAATGGCATAAAAAGCGCCTCCTGGATTCGGGCAGTAGACGTCCGGCATGGCATTGAGGCGCTTCACCAGCAGGTTTCTCCTGTTGAGGTATTCCGTGCGAGGTTTGTTGAAATAGTCTCCCGGAAGATCCACCGCCGCTTCGCCCATGATTTGTGCCAGCCCGGGGGGGCTGAGGCGGGCCTGCGCGAATTTCATCGCCACGTCATATACCTTCCTGTTCTTGGTGACAAATGCGCCGATACGGGCGCCGCAGGCGGAATATCGCTTGGAGATCGTGTCCATCAGCACCACGTGTTCTTCCATTCCTTCCAGGTGCATCGCGCTCACATAGGTTCCGGAATAACAGAATTCCCGGTACGCTTCATCCGAAAACAGGTAAAGGTTGTGCTTCAGGCAAATGTCCCTGAGGGCTTCCATTTCCTGGCGACTGTACAGGTATCCGGTTGGATTGTTGGGGCTGCACACAACAATACCCCTTGTCCGGGGCGTAATGACTTTTTCGAAGTCTTCTATGGGCGGAAGGGCAAAGCCCTGGTCTATATACGATGTGATTGGGACTACCCGCACACCTGCCATCACGGCAAACCCATTGTAGTTGGCATAAAACGGCTCCGGGATGATGATTTCATCGCCCGGGTTAAGGCAGCTCATGAACCCAAAGATGATGGCTTCGCTTCCCCCGGCCGTAATCATGATCTGGGTATGGTCAACATGAATACCCACACGCTTGTAGTATTCCACCAGTTTTTTACGGTAGCTCTCATTACCGGCACTATGACTGTATTCCAGCACTTTGATATCTGCCTTGCGAACGGCGTCCATGATCGCCGGCGGGGTTTCAATATCGGGTTGCCCGATATTCAGGTGGTATACTTTTATACCCTTTTTCTTGGCGGCCTCGGCGTATGGGACAAGTTTGCGGATGGGGCTGGGTGGCATCTGCAGGCCCCTTTCAGAAATCTGTAGCATGCTTCAAAGGTAGCAGAAATGAACCCTGGAAGCGCAGCGTTCCGTCTTTTTTCGGGACCGGGCTTCATACCTGTTTTTCGGCAAATCAAAACCAGCGGATCGGACCTTCATTGCGGAAACGCCCACATCGGAGGGATTCCATGGCTGGTCATCAACAATGAAGGCAAGTGAAGCCGATCGTCACAGATACCTTTTTTCGGGGCGACGATCCCCTGCGAATAATTTGGCCAGGTAGTAAAACCTCCGTAATTTTTAA
>JALOMP010000260.1 GCA_025455365.1 Chitinophagaceae bacterium
TGAACGTTGAACTATGAACCATGAACTAAAAAAAGCAGGGCAGATAGAAATCCGCCCTGGTTTGATTATGACCCAACTTAAACTGCTTTAGAATTTGTAAACAGCAGCCACCAGCACGCTGGCGTTGCTTCCTTTCGGACTGCTTTCCTTGTTGTAGAATACGTCCTTGCTGGACGTTTCGTACCTGAATTCAGGAATGAGTGTAAGTCCTCCCACTTTGAAATTGGCTGAAAGCGTATTGGCAAAGATTGCAGCGCCTTCCGGTGCGAGGGACATGGCTACGAGCTGGTCTTTGTCGCTGAAATATTCGGATCTCAGTGTAAGGCCGAATACGGCGCTTGGATCGAAGTTCAGGTATACGGCCGAACCCCACCAGGATTTTGCATCACCCTCGTACTTGTTATCAACCTGGAATTTTTGTGTTTGCACGGTGCCGTTTAAACCGAGGCTGAATTTGTCGTTCAGTTTGGCTGTCATCACCAGGTCGAACTGGTTGGTCTTGGCGCTGTCCGTAAACCGCTTGCCGCCAACATAATTGAAGTAGGCTTTGACGTCATCGGAGAAGGCGTAGCTGTATTGCGCCAGCAGGTACTTCTTGCTGTCCAGTGGTGCTGATTTGTAATCGGTAGGATTGGCAACCCCGAGCATGAAGCCGCTCTTTCCGAGGGTAGCTTCCGCTTTCACGCCTGTATGGAAGAACGGACCCCAGGAGAACATATAAGACATGGAATAGTTCCTGTTGGCGGGGGCGTCCACGAGTTCATAACCCACATGGGTTGCCCAGGAGCCGGCGGTCAGTTTGAGCCACTCATTCGCCTGGTAGCTTACATACAACTGCTTTATGGCGGCCACGACACCTGACTCATTATAGCTGAATTCCTGTGCTCTTTTGCCGAAACCCAGGTCTGCCACCATGCTGACCTTGCCAAAACTGTGTTCCAGTTTGAGGGAAGCCATACCCAGTTCAAATGAGTTGTGGCTGTTGGTGAAACTGGTCCGGTTGTTAGCGGGGTTTTGACTGAAATCGTACCGGTAGTACACATCGGCAAAGCCGCTTATGGTAGTGCTTGGTTTTTTCTCTTCAACAACGGTTGTTTCTTGGGCGCATACCGCGCCTGTAGCGGCCACGGCAGTGGCCATTAGGAGGATTTTTCGTAACATTGTATTGCTTTTTTTTTAAGAATGGAGGGTACGGCGAAGAAATCTATACTAGTCCTATATGACTTCAGATGAAACGCGCAGCGGAAGGATGAAATTGATGAATTTGAAAATGGCGTATGATACCACGAAGCTGTAACCTACGGCGATGGCCATGGCTTTGAGCTGGGTAATGAAGAATGCGCCGTTGCCATAAAACAGGCCGTCATTGCCGGCGCCGTTTACGGCCTTGGTAGCGAATATGCCGGTGAGCAGCATCCCCACCATGCCACCTAGTCCGTGGCAGGGGAATACGTCCAGGGTGTCATCCAGCTTGGATTTGCTCTTATAGTATACAGCCACATTCGAAATAATGGCTGCGATCACGCCAATGAATATGCTTTGGGGAATTCCTACGAAGCCGGCACCCGGGGTTATCGCAACCAGCCCTACAACGGCACCGATGCAGAATCCCATGACGGATGGTTTCTTGCCCTTCAGGACGTCAAAGAACATCCAGGAAAGACCTGCGGCGGCTGCAGCCGTATTGGTTGTGGCGAAAGCAGATACGGCGAGTGCATTGGCTCCCAGGGCAGAACCCGCATTGAAACCGAACCAGCCAAACCACAGCAGGCCGGTGCCGATCAGCACGTAGGGTACGTTGGCAGGGGGAATTTCTTCCTTATCTATATGTACCTGGCGGCGTTTCAGCACCATGGCGCCGGCGAGTGCGGCACAACCGGCAGAGATATGCACCACCGTTCCACCTGCGAAGTCAAGGGCGCCCCACTTGAACAGGAATCCATCCGGGTGCCAGCTCCAATGGGCCAACGGCGCATACACCAATATGCTGAAGAGCAAGGTGAAAAGAATATAGGATGTGAAGCGGATCCTTTCCGCAACGGCACCTACCACCAGCCCGGGCGTGATGATCGCAAACATCAGCTGGAAAATGGAAAAGAGTGTTTTGGGGATCGTGGGCGCCAGGCTCCATGGTTCCCCTGAATTCACCCCTTTATAGAAAAGATGGGTGAATGGGTTTCCGATGAATCCGCCAATGGAATCTCCAAAGGCCAGGCTGTATCCGAAAGTGACCCATACCACGCTTACCACGCCTGCTGCCACCACACTCTTGATCATGGTGGAGATTACGTTTTTGCGATGCACCATGCCTCCATAGAAAAATGCAAGACCGGGGGTCATCAGGAAGACCAGTGCCGTAGCAACGATGATCCAGGAGATGTCGGCGCCATTGTATTTGCCACCGTCATCAAAGTTGGGCAATACGGGCACAAAAATGGCCGCGACGGCAATGGCCGCCAGGAGCAGAAACGGTAACGCTTCTTTTGTTCCGATTTTCTTCATAACTGAGCAGTTTGGTTATCTAAGGTTGTTTGCTAGGGCAATATTAAACCTATAAATCATCAAAAACGGCATATTGAACACTAGATTATTCACATATGCATAAATATAATATGTATGGCGATAATGAATAAAACAGTAATAATAAATTGAAAATCAATAGTATAAAACGTAATTGCGTACGGTTGGGATAAGATTTGTTATGCAATAATAATTGTCCAAGATATTATATATAAATAAATGTAATGTAAAAAAACGACTGAAAGTGAGCGTCTGCGGGCATTTCGATGATTATACGGGTTCCGGGATACCGGTTGTATTTCCCGGTTTTTATGCAATGCTTCGTGGATGGGTGTCCGTTATACAGTGCGTGTATAAAAAAAACCGCCCGCAGCAGGCGGACGGTTGAAAGGTTTAAGTGGGGGGTATGAGGTCTATACGGCCATGAGGTTGCTGTCTTTGCTTTCCAGCAGGGAAGAGCCCATCAGGTATTCATCCACTTTGCGGGCACATTCCCTTCCTTCACTGATGGCCCAGACCACCAGTGATTGCCCGCGACGCATGTCGCCACAACTGAAAATGCGGGTAAGGTTTGTCTGGTAGTCTTTTTCGGATGCTTTGACATTGCCCCTTTCGTCCAGTTCCACATCCAGTTCCGCAAGCATGCCCAGTTGCTGCGGGTGCACAAAGCCCATCGCCAGCAGGGCCAGGTCGCAGGGGATTTCCCTTTCGCTTCCCGGGCGTTCTGTAAACTGTGCCGGCCGTCCATCTTCGGTGATCTTCCATTCAAGGTCCACGATACGCAATGCTTTGAGTTGACCTTTTTCATTGCCCACGAATGCTTTGGTGGCAACGGCCCACATGCGCTCGCATCCTTCTTCGTGGGAGCTGGAGGTTTTCAACACCATGGGGTATGTAGGCCATGGCATCAGGGTGGTACGCTCTTTCGGCGGCTTGGGCAACAGTTCAAACTGTGTGACGGACAGGGCGCCCTGGCGGTTTGACGTTCCCACACAATCGCTGCCGGTATCGCCCCCCCCGATTACAACTACATGTTTTCCCTGGGCGCTGATCTCTGCAGCAGCTATATTGCTTTCGATGTCCCCATTGGATAGCGGGTTTGTACCGGACACCCTTTTATTTTGTTGTTTCAGGAACGGCATGGCAAATTGCACGCCGTTTAATTCCCGGCCAGGGACGTTGAGATCCCGGGGAACGGTGGATCCGCCGGCGAGGATAATCGCGTGGTATTCGCGCAGCAAATCGTTCAGGTTAATATTGACACCCACGTTGGCGTGGCAGCGGAAGGCTACACCTTCTTCTTCCATCAGCCTGATGCGGCGTTCCACTATGTCTTTCCCGAGTTTGAAATCGGGTATCCCGTACCGTAGAAGTCCGCCGGGTTTTTCATCCCTTTCAAAGACCGTCACCTGGTGGCCGGCATAGTTCAGTTGTGCGGCGGCTGCAAGGCCGGCGGGTCCTGACCCGACCACCGCGATTTTTCTGCCGGTCCTGACCGCCGGTTTTCGTGCCTTTACATATCCTTTGTCGAATGCGATTTCCGCGATATGTCGTTCAATTTCCTCGATGGTTACCGGCGGCTGGTTGATACCCAGTACGCAGGCGCTTTCACAGGGGGCAGGGCAGATGCGGCCGGTGAATTCCGGGAAATTATTGGTACTGCTCAGGATATCCCATGCCTCGGCCCACTGTCCCCGGTAAACGGCGTCGTTAAATTCAGGGATCACATTGCCCAACGGGCAACCGGAATGGCAAAAAGGCACGCCGCAATTCATGCAACGGGCAGCCTGCTGGTTCAGGTTTTTTTCGGGGTATCGTTCTATAAATTCCTGGTAGTCCTGCACGCGTTCGGCTACCGGCTTCTTGCCAGGCATGTTGCGTGTGAATTCTAAAAATCCTGTGGGTTTACCCATAATGGTTGACAGTTGACGGTTGACAGTTGACGGTTGACGGTTCGTGGTTCGTGGTTCGTGGTATTGGGCAAGTGGTCAATCCCTGGCGCGAACTTTCAAACCATTTTCACATGGCCCGCAGCAGGCCTGATCCGGGTACACTATGCTTTCAGCCTCAGGTTTCCTTCGCGCTGGAGCAATACTTTCTTGTAGTCTTTCGGGAACACTTTCACGAAATGCTTCTGCTGGTTTTCGAAATCATCCAGCAGGAATTTCGCCACGGTACTGCCGGTGTACAGGTAATGGTCGTAGATCAACTGGCGAAGGCTCGGGAGGTCTTCGTCAGACAACGGATCGAGGTCAACCATCTCCGCGTTGCACCGCAGGGGGAATTGCCCGCGGACATCATACACATAGGCGATGCCACCACTCATCCCGGCGGCGAAATTCCTGCCGGTTTCGCCCAATACCAGGACGGTTCCTCCCGTCATGTATTCGCATCCATGGTCGCCCACGCCTTCTACAACGGCGGTGGCGCCGGAGTTGCGGACACCGAACCGCTCGCCAGCCATGCCCCGGATATATGCCTGTCCGGAAGTGGCGCCATACAGGGCCACGTTTCCAATCACGATATTTTCTTCCGGCACAAACGCCCCTTCCCTCGATGGATAGACCACGAGTTTTGCACCGCTGAGACCCTTGCCAAAATAGTCATTGGCGTCCCCTTCCAGTTCCATGGTCATTCCACGGGTATTGAAGGCGCCGAAGCTCTGGCCTGCGGTACCGGTAAACTTGAAGTGGACTGTATCATCCGGCAACCCCTCTGCACGGTGGGCGCGGGTGATTTCGTTCGATAGGATGGTACCTGTTGTACGGTCCGTATTTTTAATATCAAATTCGCCGTATACCTTATCACGCTTTTCGATCGCGGGTTTTGCATAATCCAGCAATTTCCAGTCGAGTACCCCGAGGAGCCCGTGATCCTGTTCTTCCTGGTGGTACAGGCCGGTGTACAGCGAAAGCGGGTCCTTGAACAGGATGGGCGAGAGGTCCAGTTTACTGTATTTCCAATGGCCGATATGTTCCCGTACACCAAGGTGCTGTACCTGGCCCACCATTTCATTAACGGTACGGAAGCCCAGTTCTGCCATGATTTCGCGTAATTCCCGGGTAAGGAACTGGATGAAATTAACTACGTAATCGGCCGCGCCG
>JALOMP010000034.1 GCA_025455365.1 Chitinophagaceae bacterium
CCGCCACCTCTTCCATCTACAAAAGAATATTTGCCGTGATCGCCGGGCCCGTATTCATCCTGCACCTTCGGAATGGCATTAAATCCATTATCGAACATGATGCTGGAATTGATCTCAACGGAAAACCCGCGTTTGTCCTTCGATCCCTTTTTGGTGTTGATGATGATGGCGCCGTTCTGTCCCCGGTAACCATATAGCGCAGCGGCTGAAGGCCCTTTCAGGATCGAATACGACTCCACGTCATCGGGTGAAAAGTTATAGGTATCTGAACTGATCGGTACACCGTCCACCACGAACAATGGCAGTTGTCCCCTACGCGGATCGCTGCCTCTTAAGATGATACCGGGTGTGCCCAGGAGCTCGGCGGACGGAGCCACTGTAAGACCGGCAACCTTTCCCACCAATCCATTCACCGGGTTCGGTTCCCGCGCTTTCACCAGTTCCTGGCCCTTCACTTCCTGGATGGAATATCCCACCCGCTTGGATTCTTTTCGGATACCCAGCGCCGTTACCAATACCTCGTTCATGGATTTTGGATCCATGTCCACCGGAACGATATAGTTGCTTCGATCGTCCAGGACCAGTTCATAAGGTTTCACACCAACACCGCTGAACACCAGCACATCCCCTTTCCTGGCCCGGATGGCATACAATCCGTCAATGTTGGTGTTGGTGCCGGATTTGGTGCCCTTGATCATGACGGACACGGAAGGGACCGGCATGTTATCGGCACTTGAAATCACTTTGCCTGTGATCGATTGCTGGGCGAAGACCCAGGCAGGCAGAAAAAACAAAAGAACAAAGCACAGCTTTGCGGCGATTTGATCGATACTCTTTCGGTTCATAAGCAGGTTGTTTGCATTTAGAGGGTGCAAACTAGAAGGCCTGCATGATGTAATGATGAGCGGTCTTTTAACAAATCATTAGTGAATCATTATCGGATCGCGCCATTGTGAACATAGTTTTAAGAATCCATGATGAACGTGTAAACATGTGGATATCCCTGGGTGTAAAAAAGAACCGCCCCAGGAATGGGGCGGTTGTGAATAGATACTACTCTTGCTTAAGGAACTATGAACGTTCTTATTGGCCGTTTGTATAGAACCTGGTCCATCCGTTCAGCCAGTTCGTGGTACCAAATGCACCACGATAGGCACCGGTGGTGAAGAAGGCATCCAGGTCGCCATCATACTTGGCACCGGTGAGTGCCGGGCTGCCGGCCTTGGGAAGGAAGTTAGGCGCAGTCAGGTTAAACGGTGCTTCCAGGTTGATGTCGCTTGCATTGGCATAAGTGATACAACCATTGCCTTCTGCCTTTGCCTGCATCTGCGCACCGGTGATCAGGGAACTTCCGCTGCGGTAAGGGCTCGCGATGGCATGAACCAGGTTGTCGTTGAAAACAGACAGGTCCTGGCTGTAGTAGCTGGCGGTGGAATCCTGCTCGATGGAGAACCCGCCCTTCTGGTAACCCATCAGGATGGAATTGCGCAATACGAAACGCGTGTTCCTGCGGAAACGGTTCGCATAGTTATGGTTGGCGGCTGTACCGGACGCGTTGTTGGGGCCTACGAAAGTAATATTCGACAGCACGGGGCGTGTAAACGGTCCAGAAGTCGTTGGAGGGTTGTCGTTATCGCACTCGATACCATTTCCGGCGTCGCCACCATCCACAAATGCCGGGTCGCGGAGTGACACCGCATACTGGATCTTTCCGGTATACCCGAAATCAAAGTCGAAATCGTCATCCGCCGTGTATGCGGCCACCAGGTATTTGGCATTCACCTTTCCACCGAAAAATTCGAATGCGTCATCATTCGCATAGGATGTCTGTACATATTCAATAGTTGTTCCGGATCCTACGCCACCCAGTGTAAGGGCATTGACCTCACTGTTGGCGAATGCAGCGATACCGGCGTATTCGATCCGCACATACCGCATGATGCCTGAATTGTCGGCGTCATCTGTACCACCATAGGGACGGTCAAGGCCGCCTTCAATAACCGGCGTGGATGAGCGGTTGGTTTTTGCACGACCGAGGATCACGATACCACCCCAGTCGCCGGGAGCCCGCTGGCCAGAGGGTTTTCCGGAGGTAAAAACGATGGGTTGCGTAGCGGTACCGTTGGCGTCGATCTTGCCGCCACGTTCGATACACAGCGCGCCTTTCTCAGCAACGTCACTAAGAATAAGCGTGCCAGGCTGGATGGTCAGGGTCACGCCATTGGGCACATACACGTATCCTTTAAGGATCCAGGTTTTGTCGCTGGTCAGCGTTTTATTAGCCGTAAGTGTTCCAAAAAGAACAGTGTCTACAGGCGTCGGGGGCGGTGGCGGTACGGTCAGGTCTTCATCATTGCTGCAGGCAAATGCAAAAGCCGCAAGTGCCAGCACCGAGAACATCTTGAATTGTTTCATACGATTGTTTGTTGTGTTTCTTGTTTTCTTTTGTCAGGCCGCCAAAGCTATCCACCCTGTGTTACGGATTTGTGATCGGAGTATTAACTGATTCTTAGAAATTGACGGAAAACGACAGGGAAATATTGGTGCCGTAGCGGAACGTATTCCAAACATTGTCTTCCGAACTCTTGAATGCACGCTTTGTATAGTCGCCGGAATTCTGGTAGAAGATGGCTTTCTGGTTCAGGATATCACCCACGTTCAGTTTCAGTTCAGACCTGTCTTTCATCAGCTTCTTTGAAACCTGGAAATCGATCACGGTGCGGCCATTCTCATAGATGTCAGGGTATCCCTGGAAACCAACCAGCGCGATGCGATGGCCGATCCTGTTCACGAGCCCTGTAAAGGAAAAACCACCTTCATCGGTCGTGTATTGCAGACCGCCGTTAATGATATAGGGCGATTGTCCCTGCATCGGCCTGCCCTCTTCGAAGATGCTAATATCCGCCCCTGCGAAATCCACGGTAGAGCGGATATAGGCCAGGTTACCGAATACCGTGAAGTTCTTCAGGAACTTGCTGTCAAAGAAGTTCAATGCCTTCCTGAACTCGAGTTCTGCCCCGTAACTCAGGGCTGATTTCGGATTGGCGTAGGTAATGATCAGGTTGGTTGCCACGGCTCCGCTCGGGATCACGGTCTCAATGGGCTTATCAAAATGTTTGGCGAATAAGGAGAATGAGAATATTTCTCCGGCAGCAGGATATGTTTCAAAGCGGAGGTCGAGATTCGTATTCTGGCTGCGTTCCAGTTCCGCATTACCCTTTATGATGGCGTTGCGGGAAAAATCATAGAACTGGAAATTGGCTACTTCCCTGAAATCGGGCCTGGAAACAGATCTCCAACCGCCGAAACGCACATTTGATTTATCCGTCACGTTATACGTGAGGTTGAAGGAGGGCATAAAATCCAGGTAACTCCTCTTGATGACGATATCCGGGTTGGAGAAATCCGCGGTGTTGATGGTATAATCGAAATTCTCCACCCGCAGGCCCCAAACGAGGCGGACTTTTTCACCCAGGCGATTATCCATCATCGCATAGCCCGCGATCGTATTGGATACGCCATCATAGGAATCCGAGTTGTTGGTAATTTCATCCAGTACCAGGCCCTCGCGGCTCATGTAAGCCGGATCGAAAACATATTCGGGTTGTACGGAAAGCAGGCTTGTATTGAACTGGCTCTGCACGGCAGGCTTGTACCGGAACGCGCGTGCATCATATTCACGGGTCTTATGCAAATAGGAAGCGCCGGCTTTAAAACTGTTTTTTTCGCCGTTCTTCCATTTGAAGGGAATCGTGTAGTTGAGATTACCGCCATAGGCTAAATCTGTCAGCTCGGAAAAGAAACGGTAAGAATCACGGAGGATTACCTTGAAGGGAACATCCTTATCACTGAGATCGTTCTGGTTCTTTGCGTAAGGAGAAATGCGGTAATCGGGTTGCTCCCCGCCCGTGTATGCAAAATTCAGGTTCCAGTTCAATTTGTCCTTGCGTGCACCGATGGAATGTTCCCCTTCCAGTTGGGAAGAGAACAGTGTTTTAATATTGGTTTCGTTTGAACTCGCCTTCACATACTGGATATTGTCGTTATTATATCCTTCGCGATTGATATCGGTCACCTCCATCAGGCGGTTGAAAAGATTTTTGAAGGAGATCTTTGTATTGCCTTTCTTATAGGCAATATTCGCCATGGCACCGAGGGTGGTGGTGAATTTATATACTGTATCCTTGTAGTCGTAGAGCTTGTCAGAAGCGTATTCGGTGGGTACCGTGTATTCAACCCTTTCAGAAAACTGGATATTCTGGTTATTCCGGTAGGTAGCCGAGAGGATTGTACCGATGCTGCTGCCATCCTTGCCGTCGAACTTATGGGCCCAGGACACCTGGTAGTTCTGGCCGGGCAATGCGTTACCGCTATAGCGGTCGCCAAATAGGTTGTTAGGCAGTTTGGATGCTTCGATGAGCTGGTCCACATCGGTATAGGTCCGCAGGTTGGGCAGCCCGGCAGGCAGTCGTCTTTTACCGCTTTCAAAACCCAGGTAGTCATACTGTCCCAGGTAACCGATCCGGAAATCCTTGCCGGTGGAAATGGTATTATAGGTGAGGCCTGCCGAAAGGCTGACCTGGTTCTTGTTGGGCACGTCCTGTGTATTGACCTGTACTACGCCACCGGAAAAATCACCGGGCAGATCGGGTGCGGCCGTTTTGAAAATCTGGATATTATCTACCAGGTTGGAAGGAATGATATCGAAGGCGAAGACCTTACGGTCCGCTTCCGTACTGGGCAGCACCGCGTTGTTCAGGGTGGCTACATTGTAACGGTCCGCCAATCCGCGGACGATCACGTATTTATTCTCCTGGATGGTAGCGCCGCTTACCCGCTTCAACACTTCGCTGGTATTTTTATCCGGCGAACGTTTGATGGACTCTGCGGAAATGCCATCCGAAATATTCGGCAGGTTTTTCTGGCGCACCAGGAGGGCATTGACGGTTTCCATGCGGCGCGGGGTGGCCTTAATCACCACTTCTGTCATGTCCTTGGCCTTCTCCTCCATCAGCACTTCCATCGTAGCCACATCATTGGCTTTGACTTCCACCTCAGAGACAGCTTTCTTCTGGAAGCCCATCGATTCGAAAACCAGTACATAGGTACCCACAGGTACATTGTTGAAGATGAACTTGCCTTCCACATCCGTCATGGTCCGGCGGTCGGTTCCTTCGATGCTGATATTGGCCCCGGCTACGTTTTCCCCGCGCTTGGCAGACGTAATCCGGCCGGCAATCTTGCCGGTCTGGGCAAACAGGCCTATGGAAAGGCTGCAGAAAATGAGGGTAATGATTCCTTTAAGCGTAGTAGTAGTATTCACGACAATCGAATTTTGCCGCAAAAGTACCCGGCTACCGTCACGAGTACGTTAAGCCAGTGTTACCAGCCTGTTACCTGTATGTGTTCGGAATGTTAAGCCAATATAACGCCAATGTTAAGGCCGTTTCAGAACCGGTACTGAATCCTCGCAGTGAAGATGTTATCGCTGATATCGCTTGTATAACCTGTCAGCTGGGTTTCCTCATTCCAGACCCTGTCGTACCATAGCGTTAGCTTGAAATTCGCGTCCCAGTAGAAAAGATACCCGAAACCCAGGGTGGTGTATTTGATATCAGCTGCATTCAGGTTGCTTCCCGGTGCGCCGATGTGGACGGCTTCTACACGGGTGTTTGGATCGTACCAGTCGAGCTTCACGCCTACCTGGTGTTTCTCCGTTACGATATTTTGCAGCAGCACGATGAACGCGCCGTCAAACTGCCTGATATAATTTGGCTGAAATAACCCGTTTGGCAGGGTCACCTGCGAACCCGGCGTCTCGGATGAATTTTGAAGCGCCGTTTGCGTGCCCGCCCAGTATTCGGCCCTCAGTTCGGTGGCGCCCCAACCATGTCGCCACTTCAGCTGCGCATTTACGCCGCCATAATTTCTGGGGAGTTTTGAACCGACCACGGTGGTCACAGAATCGGCCACATACAGGAATAGGCCTCCTCCCTTATCCTGGAGGCGATAGGCTACGGGATTGGACTGGCGAAATCCTCCCCAAAAAAAGGAGACGCCCCCGCCCAGTGTCAGGTTATGGTGTACCGGCACCGGCCGAAGCATTACCTGGCCGATAAAATCCTTGTAGCTGTCGAAATCCGTGGGCCCGGTCAGACCCTGTCCATTGAAAATGCCTGCATCCACTTTCAGGTATTTAAGGAATCCCTGCCGTTTGCGAGGTTCCAGGCTGGCCATAAAGCCGATATCCCGCTCGGTTTTCATCAGGATTTGAGACATCCGGCCCCTTTCCGGTGCTTCCCTGTCGGAGGAAGACAGGTTGACTTCATATCCAAAAGGCCGGGCAAACATCCCGGTACTGAAGGCAAACAGGCGCCATTTGTTTTCCCAGAACCGGCCCCAGAAATCCCTGATAAAGACCCCTCTCTCGGTGCCATCGAACTGGAATACGAACTGGAGCTTGGGATCATCCCGCTTCGTGTAGCTGCCATAATCGAACCGGATCCTACCCCGGCGGAGCATGAACCGGTTGTCCGAGTTCGGTGCAAAATCACCACCACTGTAGTTTTTAGCCCCTTCAGCGGATGCCACCTGGAATTGGGGCTGTATATAGCCCCCGATGCGGATATGGTTGAATCGTTCGTAGGTAGAGAAAACGCCTTTGCCCAAATCCTTGGTGGTATCAATCATGTCCATCAGGAACTGGCCCCGGGCAACCTGAGAAAACAGGAATAAACCAATCAAATAGATCGTTCTCAGGACATAATTTTTATACGTCCCCGGGGATTTAAGCATGATAGTACCTTAAGCGGCCGCGAAGGTAGTTTTCCAATGTTAAGGAATTATTATCAGTTCCCCTGCCATTCCGGGAGTACCTATTCGGGCTAATTTTGCAAAAATTTTCACCATGGCCGCCAATTCCTTCCTCAGCATTTTCCTACCAAAGGACAGGGTGTTTTACGGGCTATTTGAGAACGTAAGCGACCGGGTGCTGGAAATGTCCAAGATGTTGAAACAACTGGTCAACGAACCGGATTTCGGGAAGCGGTCTACCATCATCGCCAGGATCGAAGATCTTGAACATGAAAACGATGAACTGACGCATAAGATCTTCACCGAACTCGGACGAAACTTCATAACGCCCTTCGACCGTGAAGACATACACTACCTGGCCAGTTCCCTTGACGATATCGCGGACTACATTTATGCCTGCGCCAAAAAAATCAATTTCTACCGCGTTGACCCGATGGACGAAGGCCTGCATCGTTTCGCGGACCTTATTGAACAAAGCTGCACCCAGGTAAAAAACGCCGTGTATGAACTAAGGAACATGAAGAACCTGCGGCTAATCACGGAAGCCATGGTCCGGATCAACAGTATTGAAAACCAGGCCGACGATCTTTTTGACATGAGCATCGAAAGGCTTTTCAACGAGGAACCGGATGCCAAGGAAGTGATTAAATTCCGGGAAATCTACCAGGTGATGGAAAATGCCACGGACAAGTGCGAAGATGCAGCCAACGTGATCGAGTCCATTATTATTAAGTACGCATAACCCGAGACCCGGATCCATGACCTTTCTCATCATCATCATTGCGCTTGCGCTGATCTTCGACTATATCAACGGGTTTCACGATGCAGCCAATTCCATCGCCACCATCGTTTCCACCAAGGTGTTGACCCCTTTCCAGGCAGTGGTTTGGGCGGCAATCTTCAATTTTGCCGCCTTCTTCATCTTTAAGGATCATGGCGTGGCCAACACCATCGCCAAGACCGTTAAAGAAGACGTCGTTTCCGGGCAGGCAGGACTTGTCATCGTTTTTTCCGGGCTCCTGGCAGCCATTACCTGGAACCTGTTCACCTGGTGGTTCGGTATTCCTTCCTCCTCTTCCCATACGCTGATTGGCGGCTTTGCCGGGGCAGGTATCGCCCATGCCGGCTTTGGGGCCATCAATTCGGATCCTATCCTTAAAACCGTGCTTTTTATATTTGTCGCGCCGCTGGTGGGCATGATCATGGCCTTCATTATTTCGTTGTGGTTCATCCACTCTTTCCGTAAAGGGATCATTCCGAAACTGGTTGCCGCTGCCGTCATCGCCGCCGTTGCTTACTTTCTTTCGCAGAACCTCGAATTCAACGCGGAAAAACTTTCCAAAGGGACGCACTACGAATCTTACCTGGCGCAACTGATATTTTATTCAAAAAATTTCAAATGGATCCTGCTGGCCCTTATCCTGACGATCCTCGCCATATTCACGCTGTTCCTGAACAGTCTCAATGCCAACCGGGCCAACCTCTGGTTTAAACGCCTGCAATTGGTGTCCTCTGCCGCTTTCAGCATCGGTCATGGCGGCAACGACGCGCAGAAAGTCATGGGTATCATCACCGCGGCACTGATCGCCAGCGGCTCGATTAAGACCTTTGAGGAAATGCCCGTCTGGGTACCGCTGGCCTGTTATTCAGCCATCGCGCTGGGCACCATGAGCGGGGGCTGGAAAATCATCAAGACGATGGGTACCCGTATTACCAAGGTAACCCCCTTTGAAGGCGTGGCCGCTGAAACAGCCGGTGCCATTACCCTCTTCGTTACAGAAGCGCTGAAGATCCCGGTGAGCACCACCCATACCATCACCGGTTCCATCATCGGGGTTGGGGCAACCAAACGTTTGTCGGCCGTCCGCTGGGGCGTAACAATCAACCTGCTCTGGGCCTGGATCCTGACCATTCCCGTGAGTGCCGTCATGGCCATGGTGGTCTATCATGTGGTGAAACTTTTCATATAAGTATGTTCCGAAATCGCATCGTACACTTGCTCGTCGTTTTCATGCTGGCCGGTTGCCTGGGTGAATCCAGGCACAACAAGGGTGCAGATGGCGATGAAACCGGCCAGGCGATGACACCCACGGACACCGCCGGGACGGGGGTTTCCATAGAAACTGGTCCGGCCTTTACCCCCGAGGATGCCGAAACCATCGTGGCCCAACACTTTTCGAGGCTCAATGCCGGGGCAAAGTACCCCCTGTACAAGGGTTTGTTACTGAACATCAGCCAAATTGATTCCGCAAACCGGGACAGCATTCGTTTTACTACCACCGTCGATGGCAGGAAATGGACCACTCCCAACGGGGATACGGCAACCCGGGCATTCCGGGATACCATCGAATTTTCCGTGTTTCGCCAGAACAACCAATGGCAGGGTATCGCCCGTGATAAAAGGAACTGAACCGCGAATCGGGTTCGTGGTTCATCGTTCGTGGTTCATGGATGGGTTTCCATGACCGGGCTCCAGGATTTTGATATATCCCTTCCCCATCGCCCCATACCCATTCACCCTAGACCCCATCTGATTCATACATTTCCCTGTAAATCAACCAATAAATGGGGGCATATTTGCGTTATGCTGTCGTTGAAAAAACTAACCACATGAAAGGAATCATTCTCGCCGGGGGATCCGGCACCCGCCTCTACCCGATCACCTACGCCATCAGTAAGCAGATCATGCCGGTGTACGACAAGCCGATGATCTATTACCCCCTGTCCACCCTCATGCTCGCCGGAATAAAGGATATCCTGATTATTTCCACCCCGCACGACCTGCCGCAGTTCAAAAAGCTGTTTGGCGATGGATCGCACCTGGGATTGAATATGAGCTATGCCGAACAGCCGGAGCCCAACGGGCTGGCCCAGGCCTTCGTCATCGGGGAATCTTTTATCGGAAAAGATCCGGTAGCCCTGGTACTCGGCGACAACATTTTCTATGGTATCGGGTTGGGCCTGATGCTTGAAAAAAACAACAACCCGGAAGGGGGTATTGTATATGCGTACCAGGTGAGCGACCCCGAGCGATATGGCGTGGTTGAATTTGACGAGAAGATGAATGCACTTTCCATCGAGGAGAAACCGGAAAACCCCAAAAGCCGTTTCGCGGTACCCGGCCTTTATTTTTACGATAACGAAGTGGTTAACATCGCCAAAAACCTGAAGCCATCGCCCAGGGGCGAATATGAAATCACCGACGTGAACAAGGAATACCTCCGGCGCGGCAAGTTAAAAGTTTCCATCCTGGAAAGGGGTACCGCCTGGCTGGATACCGGTACTTTTGACTCCCTGATGCAGGCCTCACAATTCATCCAGGTGATCGAACAAAGGCAAGGCTTCAAGATCGCCTGCATCGAGGAAATCGCCTGGCGCAAGGGATTTATCAGCAAGGAACAGTTGCTGAAACTGGCCGAGCCGATGATGAAAAGCGGATATGGAACATATCTCGTTAACTTAGTATCTTGAACTTCCGTTCGTACCGGTCATACAACGATACCCTTTACCGGGATCAACGGACAATTCACTGACCTCCTGAAAGAACGCACATGAAGAAAATCCTCGTCACCGGCGGATGCGGTTACATCGGTTCTCATACCCTGCTGGACCTGATCGGACATGGTTATGAAGTGATCTCCGTAGACAACAATTCCCGTTCGAACACAAGGCTCATCCAGGGAGTGGAAAAGATTACCGGTCGCAAGATCAAGAACTACAAAGTTGACCTCTGCGATTTTGACGATACCCATGCCATCTTCGCGGAAAACGACGATATCGCCGGCGTGATCCATTTCGCGGCCTACAAGGCCGTGGGTGAGTCCGTGGAAAGGCCCCTGCTCTATTATCAGAACAACCTGGCCTCGCTGATCAACCTGCTCCGCTGCATCGAGGAATACCAGGTGCCATATTTCGTTTTCTCTTCTTCGTGTACCGTATATGGTAACCCAGACAGTATCCCGGTGACGGAGGAAACACCGCAGAAACCGGCCGAGTCTCCCTACGGTTCCACCAAGCAGATGGGCGAAACCATCATCCAGGCCTTCGCCCAAAAAAGCAGCACGCAATGTATCCTCCTGCGATATTTCAATCCCGCAGGCGCGCATCCATCGGCACTGATCGGCGAACTGCCGATCGACCGGCCCCAAAACCTCACACCCGTCATTACCCAGACCGCCATCGGAAAAATCCCGCAGCTCACGGTTTTCGGCAATGACTACCCCACGCGTGACGGCTCCTGCCTGCGTGACTTCATCCATGTTTGCGACCTTGCCCATGCGCACACCCTGGCGATACAATTCCTGATAGAAAAGAAAAACAAGTCCAACTGCGAAGTTTTCAACCTGGGTACCGGCGACGGCATCACGGTGCTGGAAGCCATAAGGGCTTTCGAGGACGTCAACGATGTCAAACTCAATTATACCATCGGGCCCCGAAGGCCGGGCGATGTGGTGGCCATCTACGCCAACAAGGACAAGGCTGAACAGCAACTCGGATGGAAGCCCAAATTCACGCTCCGGGATATCATGGAAACCGCCTGGAAATGGGAAAAACAGTTGCAGGAGGACGAGACCCTTTTCACGCAGCAAAACTCCCGCCTGAACTGAGCATCCTGTTGAAAAGTTTTGGGAACACCCCCCTCTTTTACGGGATTATTGACCGTACTTTGCGGCTTCAATAAGGCCCCATGCTCAAAGACATACAGGTAACAGGACAGAAAGACACCCGCAGTGGATTTGGCGATGCAATGACCGAGCTGGGGAAATCCCATCCGCAGGTTGTAGCCCTCACCGCAGACCTTGCCGGCTCCCTGAAACTGAACACCTTCATCAAAAACCACCCGGAACGGTTCATCCAGTGCGGCATCGCGGAGGCCAATATGATGGGCATCGCGGCGGGCCTCACCATTGGCGGCAAGATCCCGTTCACTTCCACCTTCGCGAATTTTTCCACGGGCAGGGTTTATGACCAGATCCGCCAGTCCATCGCCTATTCCGGGAAAAATGTAAAAATCTGCGCATCGCATGCCGGGCTCACGCTTGGAGAAGACGGCGCCACCCACCAGATCCTCGAAGATATCGGCCTGATGAAAATGCTGCCGGGCATGACGGTAATCGTTCCCTGCGATTACAACCAGACCAAAGCGGCCACCAAGGCCATCGCGGACTTCGAGGGACCCGTGTACCTGCGTTTCGGTCGCCCTGTATGGCCGATTTTCACGCCGGATGATGAACCATTCGTGATCGGGAAAGCCCAACCACTCAATGCCGGTGCGGACGTTAGCATTTTCGCCTGCGGACATATGGTTTGGAAAGCGATTGAAGCAGGAAAAATCCTCGAAGCCGAGGGTATCCATGCCGATATCCTGAATATCCATACCATCAAGCCCCTGGATGAGGAAGCCGTACTGGCATCCATCCGCAAAACCGGTTGTGCCGTCACCGCCGAGGAACATAATATTATTGGCGGCCTGGGAGACAGCATCGCCCGTACATCCACGGCTTCGCATCCCGTACCCATTGAGATGGTAGGTACAAAAGATACATTTGGCGAAAGCGGTAAACCCATGGAACTGCTTAAAAAATACGGTCTCGAACCGGAGAATATCGTGGCCGCTGCCAAAAAAGCCATGGCGAGAAAATAAGGACGGGTTAAACCCGTTGAGATAAAACCAGTCAAACGACTGGTTTTTATATTTTACGCAACCCCGAATCCACATGCAAGGTCATCCCGAAGACCATGAACTGTTGCGCCTGTTCCGCCTGCCGGACCAGAAGGAAAAGGCTTTTACGTCCATTATCCGGAAGTACCAGGAAAAGCTATACTGGCATATCCGGCGATTGGTCATCCATCACGAAGATGCCAACGACGTTCTGCAGAACATGTTCATCAAAGTGTGGAACGGGCTGGAAAATTTCCGCGAAGATGCCCGCTTGTATACATGGCTATACCGGATCGCGACCAATGAAAGCCTGAGCTACCTGGAACAAATGAAAAAAAGGGCCGTGACATCCATCGACGCCATGCCCGGGGGCATGGGCGACAGCCTGGCGGCGGAGAAGGGATTTGATGCCGGCAAACTGGAATGGAAACTGCAGGTGGCCATCCAGCAATTACCTGAAAAACAACGCATTGTGTTCAATCTGCGCTATTACGATGAAATGCCCTATGAACAGATGAGCCAGGTGCTGGAAACCTCGGCCGGTGCCCTGAAAGCCAGCTACCACCACGCCGTGAAGAAAATTGAAGATTATATCCTGAATCATTAAACCTGTGGCCTGCCACGCAGTCTTATACACGTGACCAAGCGAGATCCAAATATTACCGAGGAATTAAAAGCCATCAGTCCAGCCGTCGCTAACCTGGACCCGACTCTTCCCTATACCGCTCCGGCCGGGTATTTCGACTGCCTGCCGGACCAGGTCCTGGGACGGATCTGGGAAATGGAAAATCCCCAACAGGAAATTCTGGGACTTTCCCCCCTGTTGGCGGGTCTGAAAGGTCAAACACCCTTTGAACTGCCGGAAGGCTATTTCGAAACCGTTTCAGACCAGGTAATCCGACGGGCGGCAGAAACGGGAAACCAAAAACCCGAAGCCGAAACAGGAAAACTGGTATCCATGTCCGCCGCAAGGAACTGGACAAAACTGGCTGCAGCGGCTGTTATAACCGCCGTGATCGCCGGATCCGCCTGGTACTTTACCCGTACGTCAAATGAAGGGTCAGGTGCCACACAGGAACTGGCTGCCACAAACGGGTCCGTGGAGGTAAAAGATACCCTCTCCGTAAGCGACGAAGCCCTGTTGAGCTTCCTGGATGAAACAGAGGCATTACCGGTTGACGATATGATCCTGGAAGATGACAGCCTTACCGAGCAAAGCCTGGCCATCCTCGACCTGAATGAAAACCGTATCCAGGAAATGCTCGAGGAAATACCGGATAGTGATCTCCAGGAATATGTTTCCAGCCTTCCGGAGGATGGTATTTCCGGGTCCATGAATTAAATGAAGTTATTATACTATATATAATCATAGTATTATGAAAACACTTAGACTCATTATGGCCTTTTTCTTATGGGTCCCGGCCGTTCTGTTCGCCCAGGACGATGAGCCTACGCGCATGGGAAATGAGGGGAAAAAAATTCAGGCCATGGAAGTTGCCTATATGACAAAAGAGTTAAATTTAACTCCGGAAGAGGCTCAGAGATTCTGGCCTGTGTTTAATAAATATCGGGAAGATGTCCGCTCCGTATTAAACAACCGATCCAATACCGACCAGCTGGAAAAACAACAACAGGTACTCGATTTACGCAAACGGTACCGGAATGATTTCAGCAGGATCCTTACCCAGGAAAGGGCCAACCGGGTTTTTTCATCAGAGGACCAGTTCAGGCAGATGGTCAGGCGGGAGTTCCAGAAACGCCAAATGGAAAGGCGCCAAATAAATCCGGGAAAAAGAGGATTTTGATATTATTATTTGATGTAAATTTAACACGGTGTTTTTCATAGGTTAGCAACGGCTGGCTCTGTCTAGGGCTAGCCTTTTTTAATTTTATACCCACTTACATTGGTAAAATCAAAAAAAAATCCAAAACGGATCTGCACACGGACAGGCATACACGAAGTTAAAGATTCGATGTCCGACCATTCGTGTTATACCTGACAGGAATACCTTTTTGAAAAATATATTTCGTATGTATGCCCGCTTGAAACTATCGATGCTAAACCATGCGGCTAGTGCCCTGCACGGAATACCGGGCTCTTGATGTCATGATAGAAAAGAAAAGTCCAATGCTCCTGTTGACCTTGCTGCCACCAGGCCTGTCTTAACTCCATCGCCTTTTTACCGTCATAATCATACTTGGCGACAAACCTGTTTTTCATCTGGTGTAATTGCGGGGCTTCATCGCCGCCGAAGAAAATAATTTCATTGTTTTCAGTGATGGTAAACACCTGGTGATGGGGGCTATGGCCACCACTCACCGTGTAGTGAATATACCCATCTAAAGTGCCTTCCCCATCCAGCAGAACCAGCCTGTCCGTATGTCTCAGGATTTCCAGTTCTTTCAAAATAAATGACGGGAAACCGGTATCAAAGGCAAAATCCAGTTCCTTCCGCTGGACATAATACGTGGCTTGCGGGAAGCTGAGCTGGTAGGTATGAATCATCGGGTGTTCAATGCTGATGCCGCCCGCATGGTCCTTGTGCAGGTGTGTCAGCAGTACTTTGGTGACGTCCATCGGGTTGATGCCGGCACGAATGAGATTGTGGTGGATCTGGAGAGACCCGTCATTTTCCGCAAAACCAAGACCCGTGTCCAACAGCAGGACATCCTTCTCCGTTACCACAACGAAAGGTTGTACTTCAACCAGCAGACTGCCCCTGGTTCTCTCCTTTAATGAGTCCGATGAAGGATCAAATGGTACAAACTGTTTGCTTTGATCGATGGTGAAACTGCCTTCAGATAATGGGTGGATGGTCATGGTTGGGGTTCGTGGTTCGTGGTTCGTGGTTCATAGTTCATGGTTCATAGTTCATAGATCATAGATCACAGACTGCATAAA